>JACRMK010000084.1 GCA_016235055.1 Chloroflexota bacterium
ACTTTCCAATGCCGCTTGCGATGCGCTGGCCCTCAGGCGCTTGTCACGCAAGCTGGCCCGCCGAAAAAGTGGCGCTGCCCTCCCCCCGACCCCCTCCCAACTTCGTTGAGAGGGGGCGAGATTCTTAGGGGAGGTGCGCGGCGGCTACGCCGCCGCGCACCTCCCCGTTAGCTTTTCCCCTTCTCCCCGCGCACGCGGGGGAGAAGGGGCAGGGGATGAGGGGGCATATTGGCAGCCGACTCCAAAATGAGAATTGCTGCAGGCAGTCGGGTATGCCAATGAACTGTCGGAACGCCGCAGTCCGTCATGCCGGCGTGTCGTTGTCCGCTGGCCTCACGCCAGCGGACGGTTAACGGTCAGCGGCGGGAAGCCGCTGACCACCGCCGGCATCCATATCCGCATGTGGCAAGCGTCCGGGCCGTGGTTGTCCAGACTGGATTCCGGCCAAGATCATACCGGAATGGCGGCTTGGCAGGCCGCGGCTGGCTTCTTGCCCGCCGACAGTCTTCGGGTATACCCCGGGCAGTCGCGCCGCGCGAAATATCCGCCCCTGCCGTATTCATGTATAATCGGAAGGACACCCGCACGCAGAAAGACGCACCGCATGTTTGCACGCTTTTTCGGCCGCAATAAAGAAGAAAACAAAGAGAAGATCGACCAGGGACTGGCGCGCACCAAGTCCTCGGTCTTCGACCGCATCAAAGAACTGTTCGTCGAGAGCGACATCACGCCGGAGCTGTACGACGACCTCGAAGCGCTGCTGATCCAGGGCGATGTTGGCATGGCCGTGACGGAGCCGCTGATCGAGCGGCTGCGCAAATTGAACCTCAAACGCGCCGATGAGGTGCGCCAGGCGCTCAAAGCCGAACTGGTCAACATCCTGACGACGAGCGCCAAGCGCGCGCCCGACGAGCCGCGCCTGCTGACGGTGCACCTGTTCATCGGCGTCAACGGCACCGGCAAGACGACGAGCATCGCCAAACTAGCCAGCGTCTACAGCACGCAGGGCCGCAAGGTGGTGCTGGCCGCGGCCGATACCTTCCGCGCCGCCGCCATCGACCAGTTGCAGGTCTGGGGCGGGCGCGTCGGCGTGCCGGTCATCGCGCACCAGCCCGGCGCAGACCCCGGCGCGGTTGTCTACGATGCCATCGTGTACGCCTTCTCGCACAAAGCCGATATCCTGCTGATCGACACCGCCGGGCGGCTGACGACCAAGTTCAATCTGATGCAGGAACTGGGCAAGATTCACTCGGTGGCCGCCAAGCAGGTGCACGCCGCGCCGCACGAGACGTTCCTGGTGCTCGACGCGACGACCGGGCAGAACGCGATCTCGCAGGCGAAGAACTTCACCGAGGTCGCCAAAGTCACCGGCATCATCCTGAGCAAGCTGGACGGCACCGCCAAGGGCGGCGTCGCCTTCGCCATCAGCAAGGAACTGGGCATCCCGATCCGGTTTGCGACGACGGGCGAAAAACTCGACGATATCGCCGAATTCGATCCGCAGGATTTTGTGGACGATCTGTTTGAGTGAACACCTCACAGGTCTCAAACTTGTGAGGTATTTCTACGCCATTTTCTGGAGAGACCGTGGAAGAACTGCAGAGCCAACTGACCGAACTGGACACGCGCATCGCTCATCTCCTGGTGCGTCTTTGACGTAGCCGGCCAGGAACGTGAAATTGCTTCGCTGGACGAGCAGTCGGCGCAGCCCGATTTCTGGCAGAACGCCGAGCAGGCCCAGGAGACGATGCGCCGCCTGTCGGCGTTGAAGGTGGATGCTTCGGCGTGGCGCTCGCTGGAGCACCGCGCCCGCGACGCGTTCGGCCTGCTGGAACTGGCGGCCGAAGCCGGCGACGCGAACATCGTCGCGGAGATCGAGCAGGAGGCGGCCGCCATCAAGCGCGACCTGGAGCAGCGCGAGTTCCGGTTGATGCTCTCTGGCAGCCATGACCGCAACAGCGCCATCCTCGCCATCCACGCCGGGGCGGGCGGCACCGAGTCGCAGGACTGGGCCGCCATGCTCCTGCGCATGTTCACGCGCTGGGCCGAGCGCAAGGACTTCCGCGTCGGCCTGGTGGACGAGACGCCCGGCGAAGAGGCGGGCATCAAGAGCGTCACGCTGGAGATCAGCGGCGAGTACGCCTACGGCTACCTGAAGGGCGAGATGGGCGTGCACCGCCTGGTGCGCCTGTCGCCGTTCGACTCGGCGCACCGCCGCCACACCTCGTTCGCGCTGGTCGAGGTGATGCCGGAACTGTCCGACGACATGAACGAGATCGAAATCCGAACCGACGAAGTGAAGATGGACGTCTTCCGCTCCAGCGGCGCGGGCGGCCAGAACGTGCAGAAGACCTCCACCGCCGTGCGGTTGACGCACCTGCCGACCGGCATCGTCGTGACCTGCCAGAACGAGCGCTCGCAGGTGCAGAACCGCGAAACGGCGATGAAGGTGCTCAAGTCGCGGCTGTACGAACTGGCGCATGCCGAGCGCGAGGAAGAGATCGCGCGCATCAAGGGCAAGCACGGCGGCATGGGTTTCGGCAACCAGAACCAGGTGCGCTCGTACGTCCTGCACCCGTACCAGATGGCCAAGGACCAACGCACCGATTTCGAGACCAGCAATACGCAGGGGGTGCTCGACGGCGACCTCGACCCATTCATCGAGGCGTACCTGCGCCGACAGATGCCGGTTGGCCGTTAGCCGCGCCCGCGCTATTGGCGCATAATCCGCACACGGAGGGGTTGATGTCGAATACGCCTGTCAAGGGCCTGCGCGGCGTCGTGGCCGGACAAACCGCGGTCAGCCAGGTGTACGGCGAGGAAGGCCGCCTCGTCTACCGCGGCTACAGCATCCGCGACCTGGTCGCCCACGCTACGTTTGAAGAGGTTGCGTACCTGCTCTGGAACGGCGAACTGCCGAACCGGGCGCAAGCCGAACACCTGCAGCACCAGATGGCAGCCGAGCGCGCCCTGCCGGGCATGGTGATGGATTTCCTCGGGCGCGTACCGAAGGACGCCGCGCCGATGGATGTGCTGCGCACGGCCGTGTCGATGCTCGGCCTGGTGGACCGCCAGCAGACGCCGACCGTCTCGCAGGCGATCAGCGCCACCGCCAGGGTCGCGACCATCCTGGCGGCGTTCCACCGCATCCGCACGGGCCAGTCGCCGCTGGCGCCGCGCGCCGATCTGAGCCATACCGGCAACTACATTTACATGCTGACCGGCAAGGAGCCGAGCGAGGTCGCCGCGCGCTGCCTGGGCGCGTACTTCATCCTGCTGGCCGACCATTCGTTCAACGCCTCGACCTTCACCGCGCGCGTCGTGACCTCGACCGATTCCGACCTGTATTCGGCGCTCAGCGCGGCGATCGGCGCGCTGAAGGGGCCGCTGCACGGCGGCGCGCCGTCGCTGGTGCTGGCGATGCTGAACGAGATTGGGTCGTCCGACAGAGCGGAAGCGTGGCTGCGCGACTCGATCGCGGCGCGCAAGCCGATCATGGGCATCGGCCACCGGGTGTACCGCTCCGAGGATCCGCGCGCCGAAGTCTTGCGCGGGCTGGCGCAGGAGGTCTGCGAGCCGGCATTCTTCCAGTTTGCTTATGATGTGGAGCAGACGGCGCTACGGCTGGTGCACGAAAACCCGCGCGCCGCGCGCATGTACACGAATGTGGAGTATTACAGCGCGGCCGTCCTACACGCGGCAGGCCTGCCGCCCGACCTGTTCACGCCGACCTTCGCCGCGAGCCGCACGTCGGGCTACACCGCGCACATCCTGGAGCAGCACGCCGAGCACGATCTGATCCGCCCGCTGGCTGCCTACAGCGGCCCGACGGACAAGCAGGCCGTGCCGCTGGCGCAGCGCGGTTGAAATAATCAGACCCGTCGGGTTTCCAGTGCCTCCTTGGTCCACTGCCCTCAGACAGAAACGGACGATTTGATTATGCTAACCCAACTCCGCATCAAAAATTTCAAGCGGCTCAGCGACGCGTCCATTGAATTGGGCAAGGCAGTAGTCTTTATCGGTCCCAACAACTCCGGCAAGACGACCGCGCTGCAGGCGCTGGCCTTGTGGGAAATCGGGTTGCGGCGTTGGATGGAGAAGCGCGGTGGCCACTCTGCTGCCGAGCAACGCCCCGGCGTCGCGATCAACCGACGAGATCTGATTGCCATACCGGTGCCCGATGCCAACCTATTGTGGCGCGACCTGCATGTACGCAATGTCGAGCGGCCGGATGGACGGCAACGAACCCCAAATATCCGCATTGAGATCGTGGTGGATGGTGTGACAGATGGAAGAACCTGGTCATGCGGCCTTGAGTTCGACTATGCCAATGAGGAATCATTCTACTGTCGTCCCCTGCGTTTGGGTGAAAAAGACTCGGGTCAGCGGATGCCCATACCCAATGCCGCGACAGCAGTTCGCACCGCATTTCTACCGCCAATGTCAGGTTTGGCAGCCGTAGAACCTAAATGGGAAGCCGGGCGGGTGAACGTGTTGATTGGCGAAGGCCAGACTGCGCAGGTGTTGCGTAACTTATGCCACCAGATTTATGAGTTGGCGGACACAAATCCGGGGTGGGGCGAGTTATGCGGACATATTCAACGGTTGTTTGGTGTGGAGTTGGTACCGCCACGTTATATCAAGGAGCGCGGAGAGGTCACGATGGCCTATCGTGAGCCTCACGCACTGGAGTTAGACCTGTCTTCGGCTGGACGCGGCCTGCAGCAAACGCTCTTATTGCTGGCGCATCTGTACGCTAATCCAGGAACGCTGTTGCTACTGGACGAGCCTGACGCGCACTTGGAAGTCCTGCGGCAACGGCAGATCTATCAACTCCTGACTGCGGTCGCTGAGGCGCAGGGTTCGCAGGTGATTGCCGCGAGCCATTCGGAAGTCGTGTTGAATGAAGCTGCCACCCGCGACCTGGTCATTGCGTTCGTCGGACGACCGCACCGCATCGAAGGTCGCAATAGTCAGGTTATGAAGGCGCTCACTGATCTGGGCTTCGACCAGTACTATCAGGCCGAACAAACGGGGTGGGTGCTTTACCTGGAGGGGCCGACCGACCTCGCGATACTGCAAACATGGGCGCGCGCACTCAATCACCCCGCGGCGACGGTGCTGGAGCGTCCATTTGTGCACTATGTTGCGAACAACCTCCCCCAAATAGCACGCGACCATTTCTATGGCCTGCGCGAAGCGAAGCCGGATCTCGTGGGGTTGGCGATCTTCGACCGACTCGACCGGCGATTGAACGAAGGACAGCCGTTGACGGAGCTTATGTGGATGCGCCGGGAAATTGAAAATTACCTGAGCACCGAGGCGGTACTCCTGTCATACGCACGTGCCAATTTGCCCGGCGATCTATTTGGGGCGGCAGAGGCTGACCGGCGCGAACAAGCCATGCGGGACGCCATCGGAGAGGTTACCGCCGCGCTGGCGACCTTCGGCAAGCCAGGTCCGTGGTCAGCGGACGTGAAAGCAAGCGACGATTTTCTCTCGCCTTTGTTCCGCGCATATTTCCGAAGACTTGACTTGCCCAATCTGATGGACAAGAACGACTACCATGCGCTGGCGCAGCTTATGCCGCGGGAAGTCCTTGATCCGGAGATCAGCACGATGCTTGATGCGATCGTCGCTGTGGCTGCGAAAGCGCAACCAGCAGAATAAATATCTTCAGCTTCAGGTGAGCGTTCGCCTCTCGCTATGCTCATCGGCGTCATCTCCGACACCCACGGATACTACGACTCGCAGATCGACGCGCGGTTCGCCGGCGTCGACCTGATCATTCACGCCGGCGATATCGGCGGCGAGCCGGTCCGCAGCGCGCTGGCGCGCATCGCGCCGGTGGTGGCCGTGCGCGGCAACGCCGACGTCGGGCAACTGGGCCGCCTGCCGCTGATCCAGACGGTCGAAGCGGAGGATGCGCGCCTACTGGTGACGCATATCGCCGGGCTGCCGGAGCGCATGTCGCGCGAGGTGCGCCGCGCCTACGAGCAGATGCGGCCCGACGCGGTGATCTTCGGCCACAGCCACCAGATTCAGGCCGCAATCGCCGACGGCGGCACGTTGTTCTTCAACCCCGGCGCGGCCGGCAAGCAGGGCTTCCACACGGTGCGCAGCATCGGCCTGCTGGAAGTGCATGGCCGGGCGATCACAGCGCGCCATATCGAGTTGCATCCCCGCTACGCGACCCGCACCGGCGATTGAGCCGTGCCGGGCAAATTTCCACCAAATTTTAACGGCAGACCCATTGATTTTTCCCCCAATCGATCTATAATGGCGTGACGAAAGTTTAGCGGGGCGAGGTGGTCTATGGCCTATTTGAGCGAGATCGTCGGCCGCGAAGTGGTTGACAACAAAAGCGCCTTCCTCGGCCGCCTGCAAGATGTGCTGATTGTGATCGGCGAGCGCGAGGCGTATCCGCGCGTCGCCGCGCTGGCAGTGTCTACACGCGACCCAGAGCAACCGCATCTGCTGCCCTGGGGCGGCACCGAAGACATGGCCGGCACGCGCATCAAGCTGCAAAAACCCTCTTCCAGCCCCTACGTCCTCGGCGGCAACGAGGTCTGGCTGGCGCGCGACGTGATGGACAAACAGGTGATCGACATCAACGACCACCGTATCGTGCGCGTCAACGATCTCGAACTAGGCAAGATCGGCACCGACTACTGTTTGATCAACGTGGATATCGGCGGGCGCGGCCTGCTGCGGCGCCTCGGCTGGGAAGACACGGCCGACCGTGTGGCGCGCGCGCTGCGGCGCACGCTGCCCGAGCGCGAGATCGCCTGGAGCGAGATGAGCTTCCTGCCGGGCGGCAGCCTGCGCATCAACGTGGCGCGCCATCAACTGGACAACCTGCACCCGGCCGATATCGCCGAGATCCTGGAGGATGCCGGCCCGGCCGTCGCCGCCGAGCTGATTCGCAACCTCGACGACGAGAAGGTGGCCGACACGCTGGAAGAACTCGACCCCGAATTCCAGGCCGAGGTGCTGGAGAAGTTCAGCGACGAGCGCGCCGCCGACATCGTCGAGGAGATGCAGCCCGACGAGGCGGCCGACCTGCTCAACGAGATGGACGAGGAGCGCCGCGAAGACATCCTCAATCTGATGGACAAAGAGGAGAAGGCGGAGGTCGAGGAGCTGCTGGTGCACGAGGAGGACAGCGCCGGCGGCCTGATGACCACCCGCTATGTGAGCGTGCCGCCGGGATTGACGGCCGGCGAGGCGCTGCGCCGCCTGCGCGACAGCGCCGCCGCCCGCGAAGCCGAGACGATCTACTACGTCTACGTCACCGACGCCGACGAAACGCTGCGCGGGGTGGTTTCGTTGAGCGACGTGGTGCTGGCCGATCCGGGCGCGCAGTTGGAGGAGGTCATGCACAAGCACCCGGTGACGGTCTTGCCGACCGCGCCGCGCGAAGATGTGCTCGAGCTGATCTCGCGCTACGATCTGCTGGCGGTGCCGGTCGTGGATGACCAGAACCGGCTGCAGGGCATCGTGACCGCCGACGACGCACTGGAAATGATTCTGCCCGAAGAACTGAAAGTGAAACTGCCCCGGATGTTCGTGCACTAAGCCTTCACGCCACCCGATCCGAGAGCCCGTCTATGAACCTTCAACAACGCTGGAAAGCCATGCGTCCGCGCCTGCTGCTGTTCCTGGCCGTCGTCGGGCCGGGGATCATCACCGCCAATGTGGATAACGACGCTGGCGGCATCACGACATACTCCGTCGCCGGCGCCCATTATGGCTACGGCCTGATGTGGGAGTTGGTGCTGGTCACCGTCGCACTGGTTATCGTGCAGGAAATGAGTGCGCGACTGGCCGTCGTGACCGGCAAGGGGCTGGCCGACCTGATCCGCGAGAGTATGGGTGTGCGTATCACCGCGCTCATCATCGGGCTGCTATTGATCGCCAATCTGGCCAACACGGTCAGCGAGTTTGCGGGCGTCGCCGCCAGCATGGAGATTTTCGGCATCAGCAAATACATCTCGGTGCCGCTGGCCGCAATCGGCGTCTGGCTGCTGGTCGTCAAGGGCAGCTACAAGATCGTCGAGCGCGTCTTCCTGGTTGCCAGCGCGCTTTATTTGTCCTATGTCATCTCCGGCGTGATGGCCGACCCACCGTGGGGCGAGGTCCTGCGCGCGACGGTTTCGCCGACCTTCCAGCTCGATGCCGGCTACGTCATCATCTTCGTCACCGTGATCGGCACAACCATCGCGCCCTGGATGCAGTTCTACCTGCAGTCGTCGATTGTGGACAAGGGCATCAAGCTGAGCGAGTACAACTACGAGCGGCTGGATGTCGTGGTCGGCTCGCTGCTGGCGCCGCTGGTCGCGGCGTTTATCGTCATCGCGTGCGCGGCCACGATCTATGTCAAGGGCATACCAATCAGCACGGCGGAAGATGCAGCGCTGGCGCTCGGTCCGCTGGCCGGGCAGTACGCGGCGACGCTGTTCGCGTTCGGCCTGTTGAACGCCTCGGTGTTCTCGGCGGCGATCTTGCCGCTGTCCACCGCCTATGTCGTCTGCGAGGCGTTCGGCTGGGAGTCGGGCGTCAGCCGCGACTGGAAGGATGCGCCAGTCTTCTTTGGCATCTACACGACCTTTATTGTGCTGGGCGCAGCGATCATCCTCCTGCCGATCCGCTCGTTGATCGAGGTGATGCTGGCCAGCCAGACGCTCAACGGCGTGCTGCTGCCGGTCATTTTGATCGCCATGCTGAAACTGATCAACAATAAGCGGTTGATGGGCGCGTACGTCAACGGCCGCATCTTTAACACGCTGGCCTGGGTGACAGTGATCATTCTCATCGGGCTGACCGTCCTGCTCGTGGTCACCAGCGTCTTCCCGGGATTGCTGGTCTGAAGCAGGCCGGGTAATCTATGGACGAACAGAGTCCCGAACTGTTCCAGCGCCTGCTGGCCGCGCGCCTGCGCGAAAACGGCTGGCTGGTGGAGGAAGTCGCCCCACTGCAGATCCGGATCGGGCGCGACGACGCGGATGACATTACGCTGAACCTCGGCAACCTGTACGCCGCCTACCAGAACGGCGCATCGCTCGACCCGATCGCCGAGACCGTCCTGCAACTGCTGGACGACGGCGGGCTGGAGCCGGAGACCGATGCGCCGCTCGACTTGCAGCGGCTGATGCCCCTGCTGAAGCCGCGCGAGTTCCTGCGCGAAGTCGAACGCAGTCGCGTCGAGGCGATTGTCTGGCGGCCGTTCATCACCGACGACGTAATCGTGACGCTGGTGATCGACGCCGATGACAGCGTGCGTTACGTGCGCGAGCGCGAGGCCGAGGCGTCGGGGCAGTCGCTGGACGACCTGCTGGAGACGGCGCTGGCGAACCTGATCGCGCGCACCGGCGGCGATGCGTACGAAGTCGGCGGGGCGGAAGGCAGCGCACTGTTCGTGCTGGCCACGCAGGACGGCTACGATGCCACGCGTATCCTGCTCAAGCCGCTGCTGGAACGGCTGGCGAGCAAGGTCAAGGGTGAACTGGTGATCGGCATCCCCAACCGCGATTTCCTGGTCGCGTTCGGCAGTGCGGATCCGGCCATGGTCGCGGCGATTGGCCGGCAGGTGGCGCTCGACGCGCAGTCGCGCCCGCACCCGCTGACGAACACCTTGTTCACGTTCCGCAGCGGCCAGTTGGAGCGCTATGGCCCGGCACGACATGGTTAACCCCCCATCGTTTTTTGATCGGGTCTACGCCGTAGTGCGCCTGGTACCGAAGGGGAAAGTGGCCACCTACGGGCAGATTGCCACACTGTTGGAAAACCCGCGCGCGGCGCGTACCGTGGGCTGGGCGCTGAACGGGCTGCCGCCAAAGCTGGCGGGCAAAGTGCCCTGGCACCGGGTCATCAACGCGGAGGGGCGCGTCAGCAACGCCGCGCACCGCGACGAGCAGATGCGCCGCCTGCGCCGCGAAGGCATCCGATTCGACCGCAACGGCTACTGCGACCTGCGTCGCTACGGCTGGGAGCCGCCGCCGGGTTTGCTGCAGCGCATACGGTAAACAAAAACCGCTCCGCACATACTGAATGTGCGGGGCGGTTCGCTAGAGCGGTTTGCGAAACAATCCGACATAGTACAGCACAGGGCTGTGCGCCGCATGTAGGGACAGGCCTTTGGCCTGTCCGACGGGCAGGCGACGTGTCGCACCCTTTGGGGTGTCAAAGACCTGCCCCTACGCGGCGAATCGCATGGCGTGCCCAATGTTTATGCGAAATGTCCTATTGCTGCACGGAGTAGATGCCCGGCGGGAACACCTCGCCGTCGAGCGGCGGACCGGGGAAGCGGCCATTGCGCGATACGACGGCCAGCGTCCCGTTCAACGGCAGCAGCGAGAACGGCTGGAGCGTCGCCAGGTAGATTTCACCCCGGTCGGTGTCATCGAGCCGGCCGTTGCCGTTGCTGTCACGGACCACGACGTCGATCACCACCTGGCGCGAATCGGCCGTCCAGGCGATGCGCCGGATGCGCGGCGTATAGTAGTAGAACGGCGCGCCCCGGCCCGTCACGTTGTAGACGTAGAGGACCGACCCGTCGCGCCCGCTGACCTGGAACGCCAGCAGGTTGCCATCCGGCGACCAGGCCAGGTTGGCGCCGGGCTGGTCGCCGATTAGGCGTTTATCCCGCGTGTTCGCGTCGATCACGACCACCCGCGCGGCGGCCCCGTTGCCGGCGACGTAGGCATCGCGCCGGATTGACTGATAGGCCACCACGGAGCCGCGCGGCGACCAGACCGGGTTGCTGTCACGCAGCAACGGGTCATCGGTCAGCGCCGCGCGCTGGCTGCCGTCGGCGTTCATCGTGTACAGAAAGCCGGAGTTGAACTCGGCGAAGACGATGCGCGCGCCGTCCGGCGACCACGAGGGCGACAGCTCGATTAGTTCATCCGTGCGGGTCAGGTTGGCCTTCACGGTGCCGTCGGCGTTGCCGACGAACAGGTCGCGGCCGCCCGCGTTGCCGGTCGCTTCGCTGGTCACGAGCTTGCTGCCGGGCGCCGCCAGTGGCGGGAGCGGATATGGCGCCACTCGGCTGGCGGACGGTGAAGGCGTGGGCGGTGGTGTTGGTGTGCGGGTCGGCGTCGCGGTCGGTACAAGCGTGTGGGTGGCCGTCGGCGTGCGCGTGGCCGTTGCTGTGGCCGTCGGCGCCGGCGTCGCGGTCGCCGTTGGCGTTGCCGTCGGCGTCGGGCTGGGCGTCCAGGTCGGCAGCGCCGTAGCGGCGGCAATCGGAATGCGTGTCGGCGTGGCGAGCAGCGTGGCGCGAATGACCGGCAACTGGTCGCGCAGGGCGAACAGCGTGCCCGTCAGCGCGGCCAGCACCAGCAGCGCCGTCGCGCCGGCCCAGACCAGCCACGGGCGCCAGTTGCGCGCGTACCCCGGCGGCGCGGCGTATGCGTACGCGTAGCCTTCCGGCGGCATCGCCGCCTCGACGGCCAGCCGCGCATCGTACGCCTGCCGCTTGTGCTCGTCGCCGAGCACGTCATACGCCGCGTTGAGCAGTTTCATGTGCTCGGCGGCGATATGCGACTTGTTGGAGTCCGGGTGATACTGGCGCGCCAGTTGCCGGTACGACCGCTTGATCTCCTCGGCGCTGGCGTCGCGCCTGACGTGGAGCAGTTCGTAGTAGTCCGACACGGTGCAACGGGTCAAGCGGGCTTACGCGCGCCGCTTTGCCCAGACCTCGCGATTGGCCAGCCAGCGGGGGGGCTCGCCGCGCAGGACGGCGCAGACTTCCTCCGCCGCGCCGACGCTCATCTGGTACACGCCATCCTCGGTGCGCGAGGCGACGTGCGGCGACAGCACCACGTTGTCCAGCGCAAGCAGCGGGTTGCCGGCCGGGGTTGGCTCTTCCTCGAACACGTCGATACCCGCGCCGGCGATCGTGCCCGCGCGCAGCGCGTCGATCAGCGCCGCCTCGTTGATGACTGGGCCGCGCGCGCAGTTGACTAGGTACGCCGTGCGCTTCATCGTTTTCAGCTCGCCGGGACCGATCAGGCCGCGCGTCTGCGGCGTCAGCGCGCAGTGCAGCGACACGAAATCGGCCTCGGCCAGCACGTCCGACAGCGACGGGCGCAATTCGACGCCGGTCTGGGCTGCACGCTCGGCCGTCACGTACGGGTCGAAGCAGATGACGCGCATGTCGAAGCCGCGCGCCATCTTGGCGATGGTGCCGCCGATGCGACCAAGCCCCACCAGGCCGAGCGTCTTGCCCTTGAGCTCGATGCTGAGCGGAACGGCGTTCTTCGAGTTCCAGCCCTTCGCGTGGAAGTCGCGGTCGATGCGCAGCGTCTGCTTGGCGAGCGCGATCAGGAGCGAGAAGGCGTGCTCGGCGGTGGACTGCGTCGGCGCGTCGGGCGTGTGCACGACGCAGACGCCGTGCTTCGTCGCATCCGCGAGGTCGATGTTGTCGATGCCGATGCCGGGCCGCCCCACCACCTGCACGGTCGCCGACTGGGCCAGCGTCTCATCGTTGATCTGCCAGGCACTGCCGATGATGATGGCGTGGGCCCGCGCGAAAATCGCGCGGCGCTCGGGGGTGTCGCTCGGCAGCGGCCCGATCACCTCGTGGCCTGCGGCGTTCAGAATCGCGAGGCCCTGCGGGTGCAGAGGCATGTCCAGCAAGATGGTTTTCATGGTCGCTCCTGTTGCTCAATGCGCTGTCGTGGGCTGTGAAGCAGAACACGAAGCCGGCCCGCGCTTCGTGTTCGGAAAAGCCATATTGGATTTTACCGCGATGCACCCAACAATTCAAAGCAGACCTCGCGGGTTTTCAAAACCCACGAGGTCTATTGGGTCATCCGCGTCCCGAGGCAATCGAACGCAGGATTTCATCCACGCGGTTCAACCCGGTCTTCAGGTACGCTTCCGGCGCGCCGTAGCCGATGCGCATGTACTTGTCCATGCCGAACTGGTCGCCCGGCACGATCAGCACGCTTTGCTCCGCGCGCAGCCGCTCGGCCAGTTCCGACGAGTTGACGTCGAGATGGTACTTCAGGTATCCGATGGCGCCGGCGCGCGGCGGCACGAGGCTGAACATCGCGCCGTGCTCCTCGATCCAGCCTTCGAAGATCGGGTAGTTCTTCTGCAGGATGCTGCGCGTGCGCGCCATGATGCGCTCGCGGGTGGCGGGTTGCAGCGCCAGGCGGGCCATCACGTCGCTCAGCGTGCCGGGCGCGATCGTGGTGTAGTCGTGGTGCTTCCACGCGCGCGCGACCATATCGGCCGGCCCGGCGATCCAGCCGATGCGCAGGCCCGGCAGGCCGTACGCCTTGCTTAGGCCGTTGGTGATGATCGTCTTCTCGTAGCGGCCCCACATCGTCGGCGTGGTGGCGCCTTCGCGCTCCGCGCCCTGGTACACCTCGTCCGAGAGCACGTACGCGCCCACCGAGCGCGCGGCGGCGGCCACCGCATCCATCGCCTCGGGCGACATGACCGCGCCGGTCGGGTTGTTCGGGTTGCAGACGGCAATCAGCCGTGTGCGCGGCGTCACGACGCGGCGCAGCTCGTCGAGATCGGGCTGCCAGGCCAGTTCCTCGCGCAGGTGGAACGGGCGAATGTTCGCGCCCCAGCCGCGCGTGATGCCGTGGATCTGCATGTAGTTGGGCAGCATCATCACGACGTCGTCGCCCGGCTCGACCAGGCTCCAGATGGTGAGAAAGAGCGCCTCGGCGGAGCCGTTGCAGACGATGACATTGTCTTCGTTGGCGCCGGCGTACAGTCCGGCGATCATCCGCCGCAGTTCCGGCGTGCCGTTGGACTGCGAGTAGCCGAGCTCGATCGCAAGCAGGCGCTCGGCCTCGGCCGCGCTGCCGGCCAGTTCGCGCGCGGACATCGGGTGCACGCCGCTCTCCGAGAGGTTGTACTCCACCAGGTTTTCGTAGGTGGACTGCCAGCGTTCCATCGTAAACGGTTCGAGTTTCATGTCAGCTCCATGCAGTGATTTGGGCCGGCGCCGGGCTATACCACGTCCAGGGTGAAGCCGCCGTCCACCAGGATCGTCTGCCCGCGGATCATAAACGCGTCCGGCGAGCAGAGGAACGCGACGGCCTTGGCGATGTCTTCGGGGGAGGTCAGGCGCCCGGCGGGTGTGCGGTCCCGGCTGCCGGTCAGCATCTGGTCCCGGTGCTCGAAGTGCTCCAGCGCCTCGGTTTCAACAATGCCGCCGCTGACGGCGTTGACGACAATGCGATCCGGGGCGAACTCGACGGCCAGATAACGCGTCAGCGACTCGATCGCCGCCTTGCTGGCGCCAATCACGACGTAGTTCGGCAGCGTGCGAAACGAGCCAAGCGACGAGATCGACACGATCGCCCCGCCGCCGCGCGCCTTCATCAACGGGTGCGCCTGCTGGGCGCAGAACAGCACCGAGCGCGCGTTGATGTTCATGGTCCAGTCCCAGCCTTTGACCTGCTGCTCCAGTACCGGGCGGATGTAGCCGGAGGCCGCGTTGCACACGAGGATATCCAGACCGCCAAAGACCGCTTTGACCTCGGCAAACATCTTCTCGATCTGATCGACTTCGCCGACGTTGGCCCGGATGATGTGCGCGCGCCGGCCCAGCGTGCGGATCTCCTCGGCGGTCTCCTCGGCCGGCTTGCGGTTGCGGAAGAAGTTGACGACAATGTCCGCGCCTTCGCGCGCCAGTTCCAGCGCGATCGCGCGGCCAATGCCGCGCCCGCTGCCGGTGATCAACGCAATCTTGTTCTCAAAACGCATAGCGTACTCCGTGGCAAATTTCGGTCGGATTGTAACATCGAAAACGGCGCGGCTCAATCGGCCGCGGCGCGCGGGTGGGCCGCCAGCCGGCGCGGCTCGACGATCGGCACGGTGAGCATGAGCGAAACCGCCAGCACCGCAACGACGACGATGAACATGCCGGTGTAAGAAACGGCATCGACCAGCGCCGCGCCGATCAGCGGCGCGAGCGCCAGCACGCCGCTCAGTGTGTTCGTCAGCCCGACATACGTCACCCGCTCCTGGGGCGGCGCCAGCTCCAGCACGTAGTTGATGAAACCGAGGATGCCGGACGATTGCCCGACGCCGACCGCGACGAACACGAGCGCGTACACCCACGGACCGAGCGCGCCAAGCGTGCCGCCCGTGGCGAACACGCCAAGCGCCAGCAGCGGCGCGGCGAGTTGGATGGTCAGCGCGGCCAGGATGACCGCTTTGCTGCCGGAGCGTTCGCTCAGGTAGCCGAGCACCGTTCCCGCCAGCAGGCCGCCCAGCACCTGCGCGGAGACGAACAGCCCGACGTTGTCCGCCGCAAAGCCCAGCCGGTCAGTGGCGAAGATAATGTAGAACGGCAGCGCCATGTTCGCCATGCCGCCCACCAGGCGGGCGGCGGTGACGCGCCGGAAGTGCCCGTCGGTGCGCAACACACGCCCCAGCGCCGGGAGATAGTCCTTAAACGCCATGCGCTCTTCGCTGACCGGCTGCACCACTTCATGAACGAAGCCGGAACTGATCCATGACAGCACGATACCGCAGCCGGCGATGGCGAAGCACAGCGCATAGCTTAGAGGAAATGCCGGTCCCTCCGGCGACAGGATCAGCTTCACCACTTGCCCAGCGCCGATGCCGAGCAGCGAGGCGATGATCTGCGCCGTGCCCATCATCCGCCCGCGGCGATCCGCCGGCACCGACTTGCCCATGATGTCGAACCACGGCACCGTCGAGATCGAGTCGCCGATGTTAAAGAGCGTGTAGCCGGCGTAGAAGACGATCAGGATGAGCGGGCCAGGCGCGTTGGGGTTCAGCATCAGGAACAGCGCAAACAGCCAGGGCAGGCCCCGGTGTATGAACCCGCTGTACATCATGATCGGCTTCTTACGCACGCGATGCGCGATCAGGTTCGATATGATCAGTTGCGGGATCAGGAAGCCGCCCATCTGGATCGTGTTGATCAGGCCGATGATCCCGGGCTCGTCGGTGAAGTGGCGCACGAAGGTCGGCATCACGGTCGTCGGGTTGATAAACGTCATGCCGACGCCCCACGCGATGTAGTCGCACGCGAAGGCGAGCATGGTGATCTGGGTCTTGCGTTCGTTATCCATAGGCAGGTGCTGGCGACGAAAAACGCCGCGGAATTGACGCGGCGCCATTGTGACGCGACGCCCATTTTACCGGGCGCGCCGCATTTGAGCAAACGCGACGCGGCAGGCGCGCCGCCCAGCAATTCTCATTTTGGAGTCTGTCCACCAGGTTACCCCCCTCATCCCCTGGCCCCTTCTCCCCCGCGCGCGGGGGAGAAGGGGAAAAGCTAACGGGATTGGCGCGGCGGCTGCGCCGCCGCGCCAATCCCCATCGAATCGCTCCCCCTCCCAACTTCGTTGGGAGGGGGTCGGGGGGAGGGCAGCACGGCGTACTCGTCGAATCGGCTTGCGCGATAAGCGCCGAGCACCACCACATGACAAGCCGGCATTGGAAAGTACCAGCCAAAGCCAAATTGAGAACTGCTGCGCGCCGCCCGCGCGCCTTGATATGTGCGGTATGCTTGTGCTACAATGCGCGCCGTGCAGCCGTCCGCGTGCATCCACCGCGCTATTTTCTCATGTGAGGATTCGCCATGTTCGACTATCGTTCCCTGTTCAACCTGAGCGGGCGCACCGCGCTGGTCGTCGGCGCGGCCAGCGGCATCGGCCGCGCGTCGGCCGGCGTGCTCGCCGCGTTCGGTGCGCGCGTCTACTGCGCCGACATGAATCTCCCCGGCGCCGAAGTCGTCGCCGCCGAAGCGCGCGCGCAGGGCGCCGAGGCGTCCGCCGTGGCGCTCGATATGCGCGACGCCGCGCAGGTTGTCGCCACGCTCGAGCGGATCGAAGCGCAGCATGCCGTCGATGTGCTGGTCAGCACGCCGAGTATCAACGTGCGCAAGCCGTTCCTGCAGATCAGCGACGAGGAGTTCGACCGCGTGATCGGCCTGAACCTCAAGGGCACGTTCATCTTGATGCGCGAGACGGCGAAGCGCATGGCGTCGCGCCAGCGCGGCAGCATCATCGTCTTCTCCAGCATCCGCGCCGACGTCGTCGAGCCGGGCCAGAGCGTCTATGCGGCGACCAAGGCCGGCACGCGCCAGTTGGCGCGCACGCTGGCCAGCGAGCTCGGCACGCAGGGCGTGCGCGTGAACATCATCGCGCCCGGCGTCGTCGAAACGCCGCTGACCGCGCCGATCAAGGCCAAGCCGGACTGGTACCAGGCCTATGCCGACAAGAGCGCCCTGCGCCGCTGGGCGCGGCCGGAGGAGATGGCCGGCGCCGTGATCTACCTCGCATCCGATGCCAGTTCCTTCGTCACCGGCGCGACCGTGACGGTCGATGGCGGCTGGACAGCGCAGGACGGCCGCTTTACGCCGCCGCTGTAAGCGCGTCCATCGGGTGCGGGTCCGGCATGCCCATGTGCATTGAGCTTTCATGATAACCACCATTGAGCAACACGTCCTTTCTTTTATTGACGACGATGAACTGATACGCTGGGTGCAGGAGTTGACGCGCATCAAGAGCGTCTGGCAGCCGGAACTGAACCACGGCGAGGCGGACGCGGCGCAGTGGGTTGCGGAGCGCTGCCGGGTGATCGGGCTGGACGTGCATGTCGAATACCCGCACCCCGCGCGCCCCAACGTCATCGCGCTTTACGGTGCCGGCACGGGCCCCACGCTGATGTTCGAGGGGCACACCGACGTCGTGACCGAGGGCGACCCGACGCAGTGGACCGACCCGCCGTTCAGCGCCGCAATTCGCGACGGGCGCATCTACGGGCGCGGCGCCAACGACATGAAGGCCGGTCTGGTATGCGCGCTGGTTGCGATGCAGGCGATCATGCGCAGCGGCGTGCGCCTGAACGGCAATATCCTGATCGGCGCGGTGTGCGACGAAGAAGGCCCCATGATCGGCATCAAGCACTTCGTCGATCGGGGCTGGGCCGACCGCGTGTCCGCCGCGATTATCTGCGAGCCGGAAGAGAACCATCTATGCATCACACAGAAGGGCGTCATGTGGATCGAAGCGACGATCCACGGCGTGATGTCGCATGGCGCCATGCCGCTAACCGGCGTGAACAGCGCGTATCCGATGGCGCGTTTTCTGACACTGGTGCATAGCCTCGAAGAGCGCGAGATCGCGGTGCATGGCCGCGACCCGCTGCTCGGCCAACCGAGCATCACCCCGACGATCCTGCGCTCGCCGCCGGCCGGCGCTGGCGAGCCGCAGAAGAACGTGATGCCGGCCGCAACGGACGTGGTGCTCGACTTCCGGCTGATTCCGGGGCAGGAGCCCGACGCGCTGGCGCGGCAGGTCGAGGCCATGCTGGCCGCCGTAGTTGCGGTGGACCCGCGCCTGCGCACCACGATGCGCGTGGTCGAGGTGCGGCAGCCAACGAAGACCGACCGCAATCATCCGGTCGTCACAACGCTGGCTTCGGCGTTCAGAGACCTGACCGGCCGCGAGCCGGTGTATGGCGGCGTGCCGGGATCGACCGACGGCACGATCTTGAATGCGCGCAAAGGCATTCCGATTGTCACGTGCGGCCCCGGCGATATCTATATCCCGCACCACATCGACGAGTGGGTCAGTATCGACGAAATAAAGACGGCCGCGCGGATGTATGTGCTGGCCGCGCTACGCTATCTGGGTGTGAACTGATGGCCCGCCCATGCGCGCACGCATCTTCTCCTGGGCGCATACGATGTTCAGCGTCGCGCGCTGGCGTTTTGGAACCACGCGCCGTATGACGACGTACAACGCCTTGACCGACGTGCCCGGCATCCAGGTCGGGCACTGGACCGACCTCGACGCGGCCACCGGCTGCACCGTCGTCCTCTGTACAGACGGCGCGGTGGCCGGGGTGGATGTGCGCGGCGGCGCGCCCGGCACGCGCGAAACCGACCTGCTCGACCCAACCTGCACCGTGGAACAGGTGCATGCGATCCTGCTGGGTGGTGGCAGCGCGTTCGGTTTGACCGCAGCCGATGGGGTCATGCGTTGGCTCGAAGAGCGACATATCGGTTTCAACGTCGGCGTCACGTATGTGCCGATTGTGCCCGCAGCGATCCTGTTCGATCTGGGTATCGGCAGCCCAACCGTCCGGCCCACTGCGGAAAGCGGCTATGCAGCCTGTGAAGCCGCCGCCGGCGGCGCGATTGAGCAGGGCAACGTGGGCGCCGGCGCCGGCGCGACTGTGGGCAAACGGATGGGCTTCCCGTGGGCCACCAAGGGCGGCCTCGGGACCGCCTCGGCGCAGATCGAGGGCGGCATCATCGTCGCGGCGCTGGTGGCGGTCAACGCCGTCGGCGATGTGGTCGACCCGCGCACGGGTCGGATTATCGCGGGTGCGCGCAAACCGGGCGGGGGGTTTGCCTTCGAGGCCCCGGCCGGCGGCGCGACAGCGATCGCCGACATGCCGTTGCGCAATACGACCATCGCCGTGGTTGCCACCAATGCAAAGCTGAGCAAAGCGGGCGCGACCAAAGTGGCGCAAATGGCGCACGACGGGCTGGCGCGGGTCCTTCGCCCCGCGCATCTGCCGATGGATGGCGACACGGTCTTTGCACTGTCGCTGGGCGCGCAGACGGCCGACCTCGGTCGTGTGGGCGCCGTCGCCGCCGATGTGCTGGCCGATGCGTTACTGGCGGCCATCATGGCGGCGGAGACGCTGAAGGGTATTCCGTCCGCGCGGGATCTGCAGGCAAGTAACACGCAACTATAGCCGCGCGCTTTTGTGACGATTGACCATCGACCCTGCGGGTGTTGAACACCCGTGGGGTCGTTTGCTATTTCCGTGTGATGGTCGGCAGCCTCTACACGATGATCGAGTGAAGCCGTAGGGGCGCGTTGCACGCGCCCGATGCCCGATTAGAACAAATGATTTGTTTATGTTTCCGGTTCGGTGTATAATTTCCCCACATCCAAAGCACAGGAGGTGCGACATGTATCAAAAAGTGACCATCGTCGGCAATCTGGGGCGCGATCCCGAGTTGCGCTATCTGCCAAATGGCACGCCCACCGTAACCTTGTCTGTCGCCACCAATAATACTTATAACAACCAAAAGGGCGAACAGGTTAAGGAAACCACCTGGTGGCGCGTTTCGGTTTTCGGCAAGCAAGCCGAGGTGTGCAGCCAGTACCTGACCAAGGGCCGCCAGGTGCTTGTGGAAGGGCGTTTGCGTCCCGACCCGACCAGCGGGGGACCGCGCATCTACACCAAGCAGGACGGCTCGACGGGCGCGTCATTTGACCTCACGGCGCAGACCGTGCGCTTTATCGGCGGGCGCGGCCCGGGTGAGGGCGGTGGCGCCGGCGGCGGCGCAGCCGGACCCGACATGGGCGCCCCGGATATGGGCGAAGAGGATATCCCGTTCGAATAGCCCCGGTTCATTCCGGTCGTAACGTAAACGTCCCGATTGCGATGATCACAATCGGGACGTTTGCTTATCATTGGGGACCGGACCCGCCCGCACACGCACCCACACAGCGGGTTCAACATCACGCGTTCCGCTACCTGTCCGGATGAGCAGTTGGGCAATCGGCCCAAAACGACACAGCCCCTGCGAATGAGGGGCCGCGTCGTTACACGCGAAACGCGATCGCCAGTCCGCCGCTAGCGCGCGACGGCCGGCAAGTACAACTGAACCGGCGGTGACAGGCCCTGCGCGTACACGTGCACGCCGTTGCCCGGATCATCGATAGACTCCATCACGATATCGAGAATGTAGGGGTGATTGACCTCCAGACGCTGCGCGTGGTCGGGCGGCGTCGCGCCGCTGGATAAGTCAAAGAAGACGTCGAAGAAACTGTCGGCCAGCGGACCCACGTCGCGCGGCGCGTCCAGCATCTCCAGCACCGGCATCGCCGTGGCCGTGCCGTCGGCCGTCAGGTCGTCCAGCGCCAGCGCCGTGCCGGGGTCGAGCAAGTTCACCGACACCAGCGTCATCGAGATGTTCTGCGCGTTGACCACGCGCACGCGCAGGTGCGGCGGCGACGGCCAGTCCCACGCCACGCCCGCGAACAGCGGGTTCGACAGCACTTGCGTGCCGGTCAATGTCCACATCAGCGGCTGGGCCGCCTGCGGATCGAGCAACAGCCCGGGGCTGTCCGAGCAGAAGCCAACGTGCACCATGCCGCTGGCATCGACCGTGGCGCCGCTGAAGTTCAGGCGATAGGCGTTGGCACCCGCGTCGTAGCCGCTGCTGCCGTCGGTCGGGCCGAACGGGTTATAGACCTCCGTGTACACGCTCGTGACGGTCGGGATGCCGCTCAACCGGAATCGCAGACCGTTCACGTCCTGGCTCGTGTTGTTCAGGAACTCCCAACCCGTGCAGTAGCGCAGTCCGTTCGTGCCCAGCGCCGCCGGCGCGGAGCCCGCCGCGGCGAAAACGCCGGCCGCCGCGAGCACCCACAGCATCAACCCCAGCACGCCCAACGACAGGCTCAGGCTGGTCGCGATAAGCCCGCGTCTGATCGAACGAGGCATAGCAACCTCCTCTGCGCGATTAGGGCACCGCGCCGGCTGGGATAAAGATCCGCTTGCCCGTGACACGGTTCACGTCGATCGAAACGCTGGTCGGCGTGGACGCCAACGGCCCAGGCGTGCCGGCCGTGTACACGGCGTCGATGTCCAGATCGAGCGGGCTCAGGTAGACCAGGTAGCCGACGAAGAGCGGCATCGGCACGGGTGGAGGAACGGCCGGGTATACGAGCGCCCAAAGCGCGTTGCAGTCGTCAAACATCGCGAAGTCGGGGCCGAGGATGGTGCCGGTGATGACGCGCGGTTGCTGGGCGTTCGGTTCGCGACCGATCGGCCCTTGCGCAGGATCCACCAGTACAATCACTTTTTTGCGGATGGGCACCTGTTTGTAGTTGGGGTTGTGCGCGTTGATTTCGGTCGCGTAGTTGCCGGGCTTGACGACCGGCTCGCCATTGCCCGGTACGGGGTTGCTGTTCGGCAACTGCAGGCCGCACACGAACTTGGCGGCAAAACTCCAGTAGTAGCCGTTGACGACGACGCCCTGCTCGGGGCCGCCGGCGGGGGGCGCGCCCGCGCCGCCGTCGACGGCAGCTGCGATCGCCGCGGGATCGGCGCTGCCGGGCGCCAGCCGGGCGGCGGCAATCTGCGGCCACGTGACGGCGAGCGCTACCAGCAACAGGCCGCCTGCCACTATGGCGAGCGCGACAAACTTGAATGGGCGAAGCATTTGGATACCTCCCTGAGCGATGCGAATGGGCCGGGAAGCTGGCCGCATTCCATTTGGACAACTCAGCGCTGAACGCACGAACCCGCAAGCGTGCTGGGCATCACCTCGCTTTCGGCCGGCCGCATCAACAGACGGGCGACATGCAAGCTGCGACGGGCTGGGATGATCCGCCGCGCGCCGGATGCGGTGCGCGGGAAGTACTGGGCGCCCGACGGCAACGTGAGCGGCCGGGCGCGTATCGCGACGCGTCGTAGTGCAGGGCGGACAAGGCGGGGCGATACGGGGAAGTGCAACGACACGCCGTGCCCGGAGAGTATCTTGTTGGCAAGCATAGCACCGTTCGCGGCGCAAGGCAATTCATGCGGGCAGGGCCCAGCAATTCTCATTTTGGAGTCGGCCACCAGTATGCCCCCTCATCCCCTGGCCCCTGCTCCCCCGCGCGCGCGCGGGGGAGCAGGGGAAAAGCTAACGGGGAGGGCAACCCCGCTTTCTTGTCGAGCCAGCTTGCGTGATAAGCACCAGGGGGCCAGTTCATAGCAAGCCGGCATTGGACAGTACGCGTCCAAAGCCAAATTGAGAATTGCTGGGCAGGGCCATTCAATAGTCGTGGTGTACGGTGTATGCTGAAAATCCGACGAAGCGGGCGCTGAGCTTGCCGCACCGCCCACCCCCGCCAATGGCGCGGGGCGAGTCGCAGACGGGGTCGAAGCGCGCGCATTTCTCTGCCCTTCGACGGCGTCGTGTGCCGCTCAGGGCACGATCGCACGGTGGGCCGTGCGACTTTTGAATCGCCCTGTTGTGCGGGCACGTAATTTGTCGCGGCGCGCGATAACTGCTACGCTACACGCACGGGAGTACATGCATGAGCGTGCGAGCGCGAAAACTTGGCGGGATGGCGGTGGTGCTGGTGCTCGCCGCGCTGCTCGTCTGGCTGGCCGGCAGCGGCCTGTTCCGGCAGCCGGCGTTCAAACCCGCGCCGCGCCCCACGCCGGCTGCGACTGCGCGAGTCACTGACGAGGACATGGCGGCAGGCGATGCCGCTTTCGAGCGGGGCGACTATGCAGACGCGATTGCCGCTTATGGCCGCGCCATCGAGTGCAACCCGGCGTCGGCCGAGGCGCACAACAACCGGGCCTACGCGTATATGACTGTGCACGAGTACGAACGCGCGCTGGCCGATCTCGACCGTGCACTGCAACTGCGGCCCGCCTACATCAATGCGCTGGTCAATCGCGGCGACATCTACAACTATTACTATCGCATCGACCATGCGCGCGGGATTGAGGACTACAACCGCGCGCTGCAACTCGACCCGGCGCATTCGCTGGCGCTGGGCCACCGCGCTATCGCCAATTTCTACGGCGGCGACTGGCCCGCCGTCCTGGCGGACACGGTGCGCGCGATGCGTGCCGGCCTGCAGGGTGAGACACCCGATTATTGAACTCCTGTCCAACGACCACCATGCTATGATTGAAATCAGCATTGACCCCGCACGCCAGCAGCAGGCCAAAGAGTACGCGCGCATTCGCCGCCGCCTGTTTGTCGTGGAACTGGGCCTCGCGGCGGCGCTGACGCTGGCGTGGCTATTCAGCGGCGCCAGCGCGGCGCTCGGCCGGCAGATCGCGGCGATTACGGCCAATGAGTGGCTTGCCGTCGCGCTCTACATGCTCGTCTTCGGCGCGGTCTATCTCGTCGTGGACCTGCCACTGACTTGCTACAGCGGCTTCGTCCTCCCCCATCGCTACGGGTTATCCACACAGTCGTTCGGCGGGTTCATCGCCGACGGCATCAAGGGCATGGCGGTCGGCGGCGTGCTCGGACTGGCCGTCATCGAGGTGATCTACGCGCTGCTGCGTACCGCGCCGGATACATGGTGGTTGTGGACAGCCGGCTTCATGCTGCTGTTCAGTGTCGTGCTCTCGAACCTGGCGCCGGTGCTTATCCTGCCGCTGTTCTACAAGCTGACGCCGATTGAGGATACCGAACTGGTGCGGCGGCTGACGGCATTGGCCGAGCGCGCTCAGGCGCGCGTGCGCGGCGTCTACACGATCAACTTCTCCAGCAAGACGACCGCGGCCAACGCTGCGCTGATGGGGCTGGGCAACACGCGGCGCATCGTGCTTGGCGATACGCTGTACGGCCAGTTCAGCGCCGACGAGATCGAGACGATCCTCGCACACGAGCTGGGCCACCACGTGCATCGCGACATCCCGCTCGGCATCGCGCTGGAGGCGGTGGCGACGCTGGCGGGGCTGTACCTGGCAGATCTCGGGTTGCTGGCGGGCGTGCAGGCGTTTGGCTTCGGCAGCATCGCCGACGTGGCGGCGTTCCCGGTCTTCGCGGCGGTGATGGGCGCATCCGGCTTTGCGACCATGCCACTGAGCAACGCGTTCTCGCGCTGGCGCGAGCGCCGCGCCGACCAGTACGCGCTGGAAGCAACCAACAAGCCGGATGCGTTTATCGGAGCGATGACGCGGCTGGCCAACCAGAACCTGGCCGAGGTGGACCCAGAGCCGTGGGTCGAGTGGCTGCTCTACTCGCACCCGGCGATCGGCAAACGGCTGGCGCAGGGCGAGGCATACAAACGGGCAGTAACCAATAGTCAGTAGTCAGAAGGTGGCGTGGAGCGGATCAGGGCGACTAAAAAAATCTGGTGATTACCCATATCTACCAGACCTCGCGGGTTTTGAAAACCCGCGAGGTCTTGATACGCGCGATCCACGACGATGTGGGTAATCACCAAAAAAATCCCTTGACAAACTGAGCGACCGTGCCCTGAGAATTCCAGGTCGCCACGCCGACGTGCGTGCGGACAGAAACTGGTGCGCCGGACTGCCAACATGTCATGTCGGCGAAAGCCGGCATCCAGCGGTGCTGCCCTTGGGCCCCGGCTTTCGCCGGGGCGACAACCGGTGACGCTTTGGTGCCGATCATGCACTACGACAATTGATGGCCCTGGGAGCGGATTGACGTTCATTGCTACTGGTTTATAATGGCAGTGTAGCCCGATTTACAGACCGATACGGCGCCCGACCGCTACAAATGCGCCATCCTGTGCATACCCTGCGTGCTGTTACCACGCGCACCTGAACCCGATGCGGCGACTTGAACAGCGAGACGACAGTGAATCCAAATTCGACAGTTAACGCGCAACCGGAAGAGGGCAGCGAAGCCGCCGAGATCACACCGCGAGCGCGCCTGTTGAGCCCGGGGCGCGGCGTGCTGGTGCGCTTCCACCCGGCTTACATTGCGGCGCGCTTCCAGCAACCATCCGTGTTTGCCACACGCGGCGACACGGACGCGGCGCCGCGGCTGACTCTGCTGGCCGAGTCGCTGAGCGTTCAGCCGGATCACTGGAACATCCGCGTGCACGCCGAGTATCCCGCGCAGACGCCCCGTCGCCTCTCGCTCTGCACGACGATTACCGGCGACCCGCAGCCCGCGCTGCGCGTGCGGCTCACCTGGGGCGATGTGACGCTCAGCCGCAACGCCGATCCCAGCGGCAGCGCCTGCTTCGATGATCTGCCGGCCGCGGTCGTGATGGCGGCGGAACCGTGCGTTTGGCTTGATATTGAAGCGCTGAACGACTAGCGCAACGTTCGCGATGTTGTCCCCACCGCGCGCGGGACCGCCGCTTAACCCCTGGGCGGCCGTCAACGTCTTCGGCGCAGCGCAGGGCGCATTGACCGCAAAGCACGCAAAGAGCGCAAAGGAAAGCATGAACTGGCGCTGCGCTTCGGCGCTTGAGGGCTCCGGCTTCCGTGCGTGCCCCGTATGTTGTACGACGCTGCCTGAAACTTTAGCCGCTCGTACCGCGTGATGCATATAGCGGGCCAGGTTGCGCGACAGCCGCGTGCAGCATCCGGCGGATGACGCGCCTATTTGCACGCAGTTCACGCACCACCACGGGAGAGCGTATGAAGAGCCATCTGCGCATTGTGTTTGGCCTCGTTGTGCTGGCGCTGCTCGCCGCCTGCGAAGGACCGACTCCGGCGCCATCAACCGCGACGCCCGCGCCCACCATAGCTGCTGCCACAGCAATGCCCGCCACGGTGGCCGTATCGACAATCACGGGAACGCCATCGCCGGCTACGCCAGCCGCGACCACGCAAGCGAGCGCGGCCAGCGGAGCCGCGAAGTCCAAGCCCAATATCGTATTCGTGCTCACCGACGATCTCGATGCGGCCGAGATCCAGTTCATGCCCAAGCTGAAGTCGCTGATCGCCGACCAAGGCATGACGTTCGACAACTACTTTGTGGCGATGTCGCTCTGCTGCCCCTCGCGCGCGACGACGCTGCGCGGGCAGTACCCGCATAACACCGAGATCCTCGGCAACTCCCTGCCGACCGGCGGCTTCCAGAAGTTTTTCCAGCTCGGCGAGGAAAAGTCCACGGTCGCAGTCTGGTTGCAGGACGCCGGCTACCGCACGATGCTGGCCGGCAAATACCTGAACGGCTACCCGGACAAGAGCAACGCGATGTACATTCCGCCCGGTTGGACCGAATGGTACAGCGCCATGAAGGGCAATCCGTACAGCGAGTACAATTACACGCTGAATGAAAATGGCAAACAGGTAGCATACGGCAAGACGGCGCAGGATTACGGCGCCGACGTGTACGTGCGCAAGACGACTGACTTCATCCAGCGCAGCGCGAAGGACGGCAAGCCGTTCTTCGTGTACCTGGCGCCGTACGCGCCGCATTCACCATACACGCCCGCGCCACGCCACGCCGACCTATTCCCCGGCGCGAAAGCGCCGCGCACGCCAAACTATAATGAGGCAGATGTGAGCGACAAGCCGGCCTACATCAAAGACCGCCCGCTGCTGACCACGAAGCAGATGGACACGATCGACCAGGATTACCGCAAACGGCTGCAGGCGCTGCAGGCGGTTGACGAGGGCATCGAGGCGATCGTCAACGCGCTCAAGGCGAGCGGCCAACTGGACAACACCTACATCTTCTTCACATCCGACAACGGCTATCACCTCGGCAACCACCGCCAGATCACCGGCAAGATCACGCCGTACCAGGAAGAGCTGCGCGTGACGATGATCGTGCGCGGGCCCGGCGTGCCGGCCGGCAAGACCGTGCCGCACCTGAGCGGCAACGCCGACCTCGCCCCGACGTGGGCGGACCTGGCCGGCGCCAAGCTGCCCGATTTCGTCGACGGCCGCTCGCTCGTCCCGCTGATGCGCGGGAGCAGCATCCCGCTCGATCAGTGGCGGCAGGTCTATCCGATTGAGAACGGCGAGATGCGTGCCGCACGGACGCAGAGCACACCGGGGCTGATTCCTGTGACCGACGCCGGTTTGCTGGAGCAGCCCGATGGCGACGCGAACCGGATGGCCGCGCTGTCGACCGCGCAGCAGAACCGGCTCGCCGTGCCGCCGCTGCGCGGCATCCGCATGCAGACGACGAGCTACATCGAGTACAACACGGGCGAAAAGGAGTATTACGACATCCAGGCCGACCCGTACCAGTTGCAGAACCTGGCGGGCAAGGCCGACCCGAAACTGCTGGCGGTGCTGTCGGCGCGCGTGAAGGCCCTGGCGGCGTGCAAAGGCGCAGCCTGCCGCACGGTTGAGGACGCGCCACTGAATCTGCCGAAGTAGCGGCGAGGCGGGCTTGCGCGACGCGCATCGAGGCCATGCAATACCACGCATGGCCTTCGGTTTTATTCACGCCTGCATTATGGCTGATAGGCGAAACTGTCCACCACGCTCGCATAGATTGAACGATTGGCAGCTAACTTATCGTCGTCAGCACAGAATGTCAGCCTGTATCCAACATCAGTGTAATACCGGTAGGTGTCAAGGCATCGCCTGACCACATTGGGCAATCCAAAATCCTGTATAGATTGAAACGTGTACTCCAACGTACCTGACTGAGCGCCTCGCACCGTGCGCACACTGTACGATTGTGCTGCATACAGCAAGTGTTGCTGCGCCAGGTTTTCACCCCAGGCTCGAACGGCCTCGAATGAAGGCAAGCCGGTACGTTTATGAATCGTCATCATCGACGAAAAATGATCCCATTCCAATCGAGCCACAATGTCGGGGACGTACTGGTCGCCTTGGGGCGTTTCCGAGAACCACCAAGAGTCGGGGTAATCTATCGCAAACTGTCCTACCGCGCTTACAACGTGGCGTAGCCCAACCGTAGTTGCGCGAGGCGGAACCACGTGCATCAGTGAAGCGATTGCTTCACCGGCTATTGCCACCGTTAGAATTGTCAGAGCAACCACGAGCAACAACCTCTTGCGACTGAGCCATGACATGCTCTTGTTCCCTGTATTGAGATGAAATCCACAAAGCAGCCCGTGCAATCACCCCGCCCACAGTATAGCACTCGCGGCTGATCCCTCGCATATCGCGCCCCGGCGCAAAATGCTATAATCGAGCCATCACCCTCGTTTACAGGGTGGCAGGCGGAACGTATGAAGTCCGACCGTTTACGGGAACGCCACGCGATCATTACCGGCGAGGGCATTGGCAAGGCAATCATGCGGGTGATGCCGGCCTCGTGGCTGACGCTTGCCGGATGCGAACGATGACCGCTCGGTGCGCTTTCACGATTAGCGGATGCGGTTTTCCGGCGGCTGATCGCCAGATGGAGCATACCCATGAGCACGGTATCTGCCTCGCAAGCCGACGCCTTCCCCGGCCTTGCGCACCTGGCTCCCGCCGAGCGCGAAGCGTTGTTGATCAAATGTGAATGTCGCATGATGCACGCTGGTGCATCACGACAAATCCCAAATCCCAACTTCCAAACCCCAAAAGCGCAGCCGAGTTGTGAGCGACCGGTTGCGCGCGAGGAGAACACAGCATGGCCGGAAAGAAACTGTATGGCTGCATTCCGATTGTCGTCACGCCGTTCGACCCGGAGGGCCGGGTGGATGAGGAGAGCCTGCGCCGCGAGGTCGACTGGCTGATCGACGGCGGCGTACACGGGCTGGCAACGCTGGCGCTGGCCAGCGAGGGCTACAAACTGAGCGACGCCGAGCGCGCGCAGGTGGCGCAGGCGGTGGTCGACCAGGCGCGCGGGCGGGTGCCGGTCATCATCTCGGCCGACCACAGCGGCGCGGATGTGGCGGTGGAGCGTGCGCGGCAGGCGCAGGCGTGGGGCGCGGACGGCGTGATGGTGCTGCCGCCGTCGTTTATCAAGCCGGACGGCGACGCGCTGTACCGCTACTATGCCGCCGTGGCGAACGCGCTGTCGGCGCCGGTCATCGTGCAGGACGCGCCACAGTTGACCGGCGTAAACATGCCGGCATCGTTTCTCGCGCGATTGGCCGACGAGTTCCCTCACGTCAACGTCGCCAAGCTCGAAGGGGTGCCGTCGGGTCCGAAGATCAGCGAGATCATGAACCTGACCGGCGGGCGCATGGTCGTTTTCACCGGCTGGGGCGGGCTCGGCTTCTGGGACGGCCTGCTGCGCGGCGACGTGGGCTGCATGCCGGCGGCGTGCTTCGGGCCGTCGCTGGCGCGCGTGTACAACCTGTATGCCGCGGGCAAGGTGCCGGACGCGTGGAAATGCTTCGACGCGCAGGCGCACTTTGTGGCGTGGTCGATGCAGACGCTGGACATCTCGGTATGGACGTCGAAGCTGGCGCTGCTGCGCGAGGGCGTGATCGCCTCGGCGACCCAGCGCGACCCGGCCACGCCCGGCGACCCGGTCATGCAGGCGCAGTTTGAGGTGTACTGGGAGCAGTTCAGCCGGCTGTAGGCCGGCGCCATGCCGCGGAGGTCCCGACGATGAACACAACTCAGCCCGCGCAAGACTACGCCGAAGCGGCGGCGCGCATCACCACTCTGCAGGCGTTCGACGACGCGACGATCTACCCGAAGTGTCGCACGCGCTTCTTGTCGCACGGGCAGCGCACGACCTGGGCGATCGTCTTCCTGCACGGCTACACGAACTGCCCGCAGCAGTGGGAGCGCTTCGCCGGGCCGTGGCACGCGCGCGGCCACAACATCCTGATCCCGCGTCTGCCGGGGCACGGCACGCTGGATCGCTTCTCGGACGCGCTGGCGACGCCGGGGGCCGCCGCGATGTGCGCGGCGAGCGATGCCGCACTGGACGTCGCACGCGGACTCGGCGAGCGGGTCGCCATTGTCGGCCTCTCGCTCAGCGGGGCGCTGATCTTGCGCGCCGCGCGCATGCGCGCCGATCTGGCGCTGGCCATTTCGATTGCGCCGCAGATTGCGCCGCGCAACGTGCCGCTGGCGCTGGCGCCGCTGCTGGTGGCGCTCATCCGGCGCATACCGAACCGCTTCATCTGGTGGGACCAGAAGCTCAAAGCAGCGATGCCGGGACCGCTGCACGCGTACCCGCGTTTCCCGTCGCGCGGCATGGGCGAGATGTTTGGCATCGGGCTGGCCGAGCTGGCCGCGGCGCGCCGCCCGGGTGCGCGACCGCAGGCCGGGCACACGCTGCTGGTGACCAACGCCTACGACCCGGCGCTGAATAACGCGCCAGCACACGAGATCATCGAACGCTGGCGCGCGCACGGCGCATCGAACGTCGAACTATACGATTTTGACGCCTCCGAGCAGCTCTTGCATGACCTGGTTGAGCCGGATCAGATCGGTCAGCGCATCGACTTTGTATATCCCGTTCTGAACGAATTGATGGAACGGGCGATGAACGGAGGCGGGGGGTCGCCACGTGGCGGGTGACAAAATTGGTCGCGCCGGGGATTCTGCCGTAAGCGCATTCTTAATGTATTTGTAATATTGTGTAGATGGCAGTTTGCACTCCACTCCCACGCGCGAACATTCATGACCACCATACTCGAATACGTGCATCGCGTAGCCGTCGATGCGCTCGGCACGTCCGGCAGCAGCCTGTCTCCGCGCCTGCTTGAAAAGGCGCTGCAAACGATGACGATCGGCGTGACGATCACCAATGTGGACGGGCGCATCGTCTACACCAACCGCGCCGACGCCGAGATGCACGGATACACGGTCGAAGAACTGATCGGCCAACCGGCGCGCGTTTTCGGCACGGCCCCGCAGGCGCGGCCGTGGAGCGACATTGCGCAGATGCACAGCTGGCTGCGCGAGACCGTCAACCTTCGCAAAGATGGCAGCAGCTTCCCCGTCCTGCTGCTGTCGGACGCGGTGACCGACGCCGACGGCCGCCCGCTTGGCGTGGTGACGACCTGCCAGGATATCTCCGAGCGCAAGCTGGCCGAGGAGGCCGTGCGCGTGAGCGAGACCCGGCTGCGGCGCATCACAGACAACATGCTCGATGTGATCAGCGAGGTCGATCTGTCCGGCATCATCCAGTACGCCAGCCCTTCGCACCAGTGGGTGCTCGGTTATGACGCCGGTGGCATGATCGGCCAGGTGATTATCGAGCGCGTGCATCCGGATGATGCGCCGGATGCACGCGCGACGCTGCTGCATGCGCCGGCCTCATTGTCAGCGCCGGGGCCGGTGGTGTTTCGTTACCGGCATGCCGACGGACACTATGTCTGGATGGAATGCCTCGGACGGGTGCTGCACGATGAGCGGGGACAAGCGAGCGGGCTGGTATTGTCGAGCCGCGACGTGACGGCGCGCAAACGGGCCGAGGCCGAACTGCAGCGGCTGAACGAGGAGTTGGAGCAGCGCGTGGGCGAGCGCACGGCCGCGCTGGAGGCCGCCAACGCGGAACTGCGGCGCGATTTCGCGGAGCGGCAGCGTATCGAACACGCGCTGCGCGAGAGCGAGACGCGCTATCGCCTGCATTTTGCCAACGTTCACGACGTCATCTTCGCCATCGACGGGCAGGCGCGCGTGATCAGCATCTCGCCGTCCGTCGAGGCGACGCTGGGCTATGCGCCGGACGCGCTGATCGGCCGCTCGTTCAGTGAGCTCAATGTGCTGGCGCCCGAGTCGCTCGTGCGCGCCATCGGCGACGCCCAGCGCGTACTGGCCGGCGAGCGCGTCACCGCCGAATACACGTTTGTGCGGCGCGATGGCGAGCAGCGCATCGGCGAGGTGACCGGCGCGCCGCTGCATTCAGAAACCGGCGCGATCATCGGCGTGGTCTCGGTCGCGCGGGATATCACGGACCGCAAACGCGTCGAAGCAGCGCTGCGCGAGAGCGAGGAGCGCTACGCGTTGGCGGCGCAGGGCGCCAACGACGGCCTCTGGGACTGGAACCTCCTGACCGGCCAGATCTACTTCTCACCCCGCTGGAAAGCGATGCTCGGTCTGGCCGACCAGGCGCCGGGCACGTCGCCGGAGGCGTGGTTTGCACTGGTGCACCCGGACGATCTGGCCGACCTGCAGAGCCACCTGAGCGCGCACCTTGAGGGCCGGCGCAGCAGTTTCGAAGTCGAATACCGCATCCGCCACGCCGATGGCGAATTCCGCTGGATGCTCTCGCGGGCGCTGGCGGTACGCAGCAGCGAAGGTCAGGCGTGCCGCCTGACCGGCTCGCAGACCGACATCACGCGGCGCAAGATGGCCGAGGAGCGGCTGCTGCACGACGCGCTGCACGAGCCCCTGACCGGGCTAGCCAACCGCGCCCTATTCATGCGGCGGCTGTCCCGCGCGATTGACGCCGACGGCGGCCCGGGCGGGTCGCATGCGGCGGTGCTGTTCTTCGACCTGGACCGCTTCAAACTGATCAACGACAGCCTCGGCCACCAGATCGGCGACCGGCTGCTGGTCGCGGTGGCGCGGCGGATCGAGGCGACGGTGCGCGCCGGCGACATGATCGCGCGCTTCGGCGGCGACGAGTTCGCGCTGCTGGTGAACGACATCAACGCGCCGCCCGATGCGGCGCTGACGGCCGAGCGGCTGCTGTGCGAACTGACCCAGCCGTTCCCGGTGGACGGGCACATGCTGGCGCCGAGCGCCAGCGTCGGCATTGCGTTGACGCGGCGCAACGCCTCGCCCGATGAGATCATGCGCGAAGCCGACACGGCGATGTATCGCGCCAAGGCGCAAGGGCGGGCGCGCTACGAGATTTACGACGCCGGGATGCATTCCGAGGTGCTGACGCTGCTGGAGACCGAAGCGGACCTGCGGCGGGCGATCGCCGAGCACGAATTCGAGCTGCACTACCAGCCGATCGTCGATGTGGCCAGCGTGGCCGTGCCAAGCGTCGAAGCCCTCGTGCGCTGGCGGCACCCCCGGCGCGGGCTGGTGCCGCCGCTGGAGTTCATCCCGCTGGCCGAGGATACCGGGCTCATCCTGCCGCTCGGCGAGTGGATCGTGCGCACGGCCTGCGCGCAGGTGCGCGAGTGGCGCGCGGCAGGCCACCCGCACCTGCGCGTATCTGTCAACATCTCGGCGCGGCAACTGCGCGACCCCGCGCTGTATGCGCTGATCGCCCAGACGCTACGCGAGAACGACCTGCCGCCGTCCGCGCTTGAACTGGAAGTGATCGAACGCTCGGCGGTGCAGGATGTGGCGACGAGCACGCGGACGCTGAAGGAGCTCGCGGCGCTCGGCGTGCGCATCTCGATCGACGATTTCGGCAACCACTACTCGACGCTGGGCAACCTGCGCCGCTTCCCGTTTTCAACGCTCAAGATCGACCGCTCGTTCGTGCGCGATGTGACTGACGATGCGAACACGGCCGCCATCACCAAGGCGATCATCGCCATGGCGCGCGCGCTCAATCTGCGCGTGATTGCCGAAGGCGTCGAATCGCCCGCGCAGGTCGATTTCCTGCAGCAGCAGCAGTGCGACGGCATGCAGGGCTACATTTTCAGCCGCCCGCTGCCTCCCGCGTCTATGAGCGAGTGGTTGCGGGGGCGCGCCGCGGCCTGAGCCGGCGGGCGCTCACACCGAGCGGGGCGGCGCCAGATGCGTGCCGCTGCCAGACAAGCGGCCCGCCTTGCCAACCAGATCGGCGATCACCGCGAACAGTGCGATGGCGACCAGGACCCGCAGGCCAATATCCAGGCCAGGACTGACCACCAGCGGATCGCCCGCGATCATGAGTGCCATGACCAGGATCGTGAGCAGGTCGCGCGTCATATCGAGCGCGCGCACCGGCACCGTCCAGCGCCCCAGCCATAGGTTCGCGACGCCGATCACGAGCGCCATGCCCCAGATCATGTTCAGCCACGGCATGAAGGCCCAGAAGCCCGGCGCCACCAGCGGCTCGAACCGCAGTTGGTCGCTGGTAATCGCGTAGATGCCGATGCGGTCGGGAAAGGCATTGAACGCGACCAGCGCACCGAGCGTGATGATCACGTCGACGACGGTGCCAACCCGGTGTATCGGCTCAACTGCATGCGGTTGATTGTCAGCCACCATTACAGGTTCCTCCTTGAATAGGCGCGCCCGGCCGTGCCGTTATCAGCGGAACTGCCGGCGCTCTTCCCACGGCTGACCCAGCGGCACATCACGATCGAGCCAGAAGCGCCGCCAGAGCACGCGCAGGCGTTCCGCGCGCGCGGTCGGCAGCGGCAAGCGATTGCCCTCCAACCGCTTGGCCGCGATGATCAGCGCCAGCAAAGCGCAGCCGGCCAGCCACGGCAGGCCGAGATCGAGCAGCCAGGCAAAGAGCGTCAGCAGCAGGAAACCGGCGGCCGGGCCTTCGCCGCGGTGCCGCGCCAACTGGCCGCCCCAGAAGAAACAGAGCAGGAAGAGCGGCAGGCGCGCGTCCCAGACGAACAGCGTGCCGATCGCCGCAGCCAGCCCCCGGCCGCCGGCCCAGCCGATGTACGGCGACCAGTTGTGGCCGGCGACGACCGCCGCGCCGGACAGCACCATCAGCCACGGGTCGGCGCCGAGCGCGCGCAGGCAGGCCACCGGGGCCATGCCCTTGAGCAGGTCGAGCCCGGCGATAATGAACTTCCAGACCGTGCCCATCTGCTCGCCGGCATTGGCGCCACCGATGGTGCCGGTGCCGTAGCGCCGCAAGTCGATCCCGGCGCGCCGCTGCGTGACAATGAAGGCAGTCGGTATCGCCCCCCACAGGTAAGAAGCGAAAAGCGCCAGCAGCAGTTCAAGCGTCTGCATAGAACGCCACCCCGACGACATCCGCGCCGGTGTGCGCGCCCATCACCGGCGTGAACTCCGTCACAGTGAACTCGTCGCACGCGATGCGCGCCAGCAGGCGCTCGCGCAGCCATTCGGCATCGGCCGGCGCGTCGGCGTGGAACACGGAGGCGTGCACGGCGAACTTGCCCGCCAGATGGTCGAGCGTGTGCTTGAGCACACGTTCCAGCGCACTTGGCCATGACCGCGTCAGGCTGACCACCGAGACGCGCCCCTCGCGCAAGTTCATGATCGGGATGAGGCGCAACTGGTTGCCGACCAGAACAGCTGCGTCGCCCAGCCGGCCGCCGCGATGCACGTGCTCCAGCGACTTGAGCGTGGCGTAGAAGTCTACGCGACTGCGCACGTGCTCGGCCGCCGCGACCACGGTATCAAGCGAGCCGCCGTTCGCCGCGGCGCGCGCCGCCGCCAGCACGACGAAGCCCTCGGCGATGGTCGCGGTGTGCGAATCGACCACGCGTACCGGAAACGGGGCGACCTGCGCCGCCGCGATACGCGCGCTATTGCAGGCGCCGCTCAGTTCGCCGGCGACGTGAATCGAGACGACCGCCTCAACCTGCCGTGCCAGCTCGCGATACGCGGCGATGAATGCGCCGGGCGTCGGCTGCGAGGTTGTTGGATGCGTCGCAGAGTCGCGCAGGCGGCGGTAGAACGCGCCGGCCGAGAGGTTCTCGCCGTCGCGGAACGTCTCGCCGTCCCAGTGCAGTTCAAACGGCACTTCACGGATGTCGAGTTCGTGTTTCAGCGCGGCGGGCACGCAGGCGGCACTGTCGGTCACCACGGCAATCGGGCGCATGGGTCGCCTCCGGAGGCAGGATAGACCACCCCGCTTCATGCTATCACAGCCGGGGCGCGGCGGCATCTGTCATCCGCCACCAGCACGGCGGTACGGATGACAGGCACAATTGTAGACCTCACGGGCCTGGCAGACCTGTAAGGTCTGACCAGAGTTTGCACTGCCCGGCGGCCGCCTGTACAATGCGCCGGAATGGAATCGATCCCCCGCGACTCGCTCATCTCACCACGCCGCATCTTCTCGCTCTGGTGGCCGCTGGCTGCCAGCAGCCTGCTGATGTCCGCCGAGATGCCGATCATCAACGCCGGCATGGCGCGCACGCCGGGCCCCGAGGCGGCGCTGGCCGGCTTCGCGGTCGCGGCGACGCTCTCGAACCTGATCGAAGCGCCGATGCTGATGCTGATCGGCGCGAGCGCCGCGCTCTCGCGCGACCGCGCGATGGTGCGGGTCATGCGGCGCTTCACGTTCAGCCTCGCCATCTTCGTGAACGTCTGCTACTTGCTGATCAGCTTCACGCCGCTGGCCGACGTGATCCTGCGACAGTGGATGGGCCTGCCGCCGGCGGTGGCCGATGCGTGCCTGCCCGCCCTGCGCATCCTGATCCTCTGGCCCTCGCCGACCGGCTGGCGCCGCATGCACCAGGGCATCCTGATCCGGATGCGCCGCACGCGGATCATCAGCGCCGGGACGGTCATCCGCGTCATCTTTGTCGCGCTGATGACCGTGCTCACGCTGGCGGTACTGCGCTGGCCCGCCGCGATCGGCGGCGCGGCCGTCACCGGACTGGCGGTCGTGCTCGAAGCGCTGCTGGCCACCTTCTGGGCGAACCGCGTGCTACCCGATATGGAAGAGGAGATCGAACCGCCGATGCGTTTCGGGCCGCTGTTGAGCTTCTACGTGCCGCTCGTGATGGTCTCATACATGAGCATCGTGTCGCAGCCGCTGCTGGCGTCCGGACTGGCGCGCGCGCCATCGCCGACGCAGTCGCTGGCGGCATGGCCGACCATCTGGAGCCTGACGGGGCTGATCGGCAGCATCTGCTACCCACTGCAGGAGACGACGATCGCGCTGGCCGACCGGCACACATTGGGCGGCATCCGGCGCTTCGGCATGGCGCTGGGCGCGGCGGCCAGTGGACTGCTCGGAGTGCTGGCGCTGACGCCGCTGGCCGGCTTCTACTTCGGCCAGGTGATCGGCCTGCCGGCCGACCTGCGGGCGCTGACCGACACGACGATCGTGCTGATGATCCCGTACCCGTTCCTGATGGCGTGCGAGGTGATGCTGCGCGGGTTCCTGATCAAGCAGCAGCATACCGGCGCGACACGGCTGGCGATGGGCTGCTACCTGCTGGTGCTGGCCGCCAGCCTGCTGACCGGCGTGGCGCTGCAGATCGGCACCGGCGCGCAGATCGCGGCCACATCGATCCTGCTGGCAATCAGTTGCGAGGTGCTGCTGCTGGGCTGGCTGGCGCTGCCGGTCGTGAGGGAGATGCGCAGCGCGGCGGCGTAGGTCGGACGTCGCGCTCTCCAGTCCGGCCGAGCCAGGCCGGCACCGTGCGCCGCAGGTCGGCGGCATCGCGGTAGAGTCGCCAGTCGGCGTATTGCGCCACGTCGCGGGCGAAGGCGTCGGCAGCGGGCGTGTGCAGCATCGCGCGGCGGAAATACACCGGGGAAATACTCGCTTCATGATTCTTATGGTGTGACATAGGCCATACTTAGAAGTCATCCCAAAGACAGAAAGCTCCTAATTCTTGAAAAAGCTCCCATTATGGTACAATTATGAAGTCAATTTTGTCATTGTTTTATGTTGATGGCTATAGTTTTTGCAAAAAATATGTGCATTTTAACAGAAATGAGGGACATATATGCGGACATATGAACGGACACATCCATGGACATCTTTTTCTCTCGATCTGAAGCGCTTCACATACCTGACATGGATGTTTCTGGGCGAGGCGCAGTCCAAATGCTCACACGTAGCCGGCGTACCGCTCTTGCCTAAGGTGGCCGAACACCTGCATCGAGTATTCCTAGCAAAGGGTGTTCGGGCGACTACAGCTATTGAGGGCAACACCCTTTCGGAGCAAGATGTCTTACGACATCTTGAGGGCAAACTTACGTTGACTGCCTCCAAAGAGTATCTGGCACGAGAAGTAGACAATATCATCCAAGCCTGCAATACCATTGGTGATGAGGTACTCACGGCGTCGCGTTCCACACTAACAGTTGAACAAATCCAAGAGTTCAACCGCATCGTGCTGAATGGGTTGACCCTAGCGGATGAAGTCACGCCCGGGCAATTCAGAGCGTATCCGGTAACTATCGGGCCCTATCGCGGTGCGCCATACGAAGACATAGTGTATCTGACGGCCAAGCTGTGCGATTGGTTAACGACCGCCTTTGCGTCAATCCCGCAGTTGAATCCGATTGCATTAGGGATATTGAAGGCGATTGCAGCTCACCTGTACATCGCGTGGATCCATCCGTTTGGCGATGGCAACGGGCGCACTGCGCGTCTGGTGGAATTCCAGATCCTACTGTCGTCTGGCGTGCCAACCACAGCGGCGCATTTGTTGAGCAATCACTATAACCAAACACGCGCTGAGTACTATCGCCATCTAGATCAGGCTTCACGATCACCCGAAGGCGTGTACGACTTCTTCGCCTATGCGTTGCAGGGGTTCGTGGACGGATTGCAGGAGGAGATTGAGCTCATTCAATATCAACAACTGACTGTGCACTGGGAGAACTACGTGCATGACTCCTTCAAGAATCGGCACTCAATGGCGGATGAGCGGCGGCGGCGGCTCGCGCTTGACTTGTCACGCATCCCGGATGACAAACCCCGACCGATTCCGACGGTGCGGCACGTCAGTCCCCGGATTGCTGAGGCGTATGCTCACAAGACTGACAAAACTGTTCGACGCGATCTTAACGAATTGCAGCGAATGGATTTGATTCGTATTACGCCCGAAGGGATCATCGCTCGACGTGAAAAGATACGGGCTTTTCTGCCACGGGTAATTCGGGGCTCCCAGCCATCCCGAACCGGAGATTGAAGTCGCACACGATCGCCTCACCCAATCGCAACCACCCGAGTCGGAATGTGCTCTGGGCAATAGGGTGTTTTTCAGAGTCATTTAGCACGCCATCTCTGGCTCTACCGTGGGGGCGTGAACCGTCCGTGTGTATAGGTCAGAAACCTGTCCCTACATCATTTGCCTACGCCCCACCATCGACAATCTTCCCCTCGCCCGGCACGTAGCGTTCCGGCGAGAGCACGATGCCGCTGTGCGATGTCTCGCGCACGGACTCGGCACCGGGCGGCAGAACCGTTTCCACCAAGAGACACGAAGGCACACCAAGGAAGAAAGCTAACCGCAGAGAGCGCAAAGGGAGACAGAACCGCTTTGCGCTTTTCGCGCTCTTTGCGGTCAGCTTGTTATTCTCTGCGTGCGCTGCGCTCGCTGCGGTGAAATCTTTACGCAGCACGCCGGAAACGCGCGACGACCACGTCCACCAGCAGCCGCGCTTCCTCGACGCGCAGCAGCCAGACGCCTGCGGCGTACACGGCGACGCCGGCCGCCCCGGCCACGCCGATGCTGACCAGCGAGCCGCCCATGCGCTCGCTGATGAACCAGGCCGCCGCGCCCATCGCCACCGAGGCGAGCAGCACCTTGCCGGTCGTCTGGCCGATGCCGAGACCGGCCAGCCCGCCGACCGCCGGCCAGATCAGCACCAGCAGGATGATGGCGTGCGCCGAGTTCTGCACGGCGTTGGCAAACGCCAACGCCGGCATGCCCCACGCGTCGAGCAGGCCGAGCGCGGTCACGAGGTACAGCCCCACGCAGACGACGCCGATGATGACCGGCGTCACGGTGTTCTTGCGCGCGTAGAACGCGGCAATCAGCAACTGGTCGAGCGCGACGAACGGCAGTTGCGGCGCGTACGCGAGGAACGCCAGCGCCGTGCGGCCGGTGTCGGCGGCGTCGAAGCGCCCGCGTTCGAACAGCAGGCGCACCAGCGGCTCGCGCAGGATGATCAGCCCGACCATCGCCGGGATCATCGCGATCATCGCCAGCTTGATGCCGAGCGCCAGTGTGTGCCGGTAGGCGTCGCCGGGCGTGCTGCCCTGCGCGCCCGCCTGCCGCGACAGCGTCGGCAGGATCGCCGCCGAGAGCGCGACCGAGACGAGGCCGAGCGGGAACTGAATGAGCGTGGTCGCGAAGCGCATCGCCGCCATGTTGCCTTCGCCGGTGCGCGAGGCGAGGTTGCGGTCGAGGAAGATGCCGGCGATGGTGACGATGAAGCCGAGCGCGACCGGCAGGTAGAGCTTCAGCGCACGGCGCAGGCCCGGATGCGAGAGGTCGAGCGAGGGGCGCACGCGCAGGCCGCGCACTGCCCGCGCCTGCAGAACGACCTGCATCAGCGCGCCGATCAGCACGCCCGCGACCAGGCTCTGCACGCCGAGCGTGCCAGCCAGCAGCAGCGCGACCACGATGATGCTGACGTTGTACGTCGCCGTGACGAAGGCCGGCATCACGAACTGTTGGCGCGCGTACAGCAGCGCCGTCAGGATGCCGGACATCGCCATGAAGAACGTCGCCGGCAGCAGCCAGCGCACCATATTGATCGCCTCGGCGCGCACGGCGGGCGCGAAGCCGACGCCGAGCACGTCGATCACCTGCGGGGCGAAGGCGATCAGCACGACGACGATCACAGAGAGCACGATCGCCGCCAGCGTCAGCAGCGTCGAGACCATGCGCGAGAGGTCGCCCTCGTGCGCCGGGTCGTCGGCGTAGTCGCTGAAGACCGGCACCAGCGCGGCCGAGATGGCGCCGCCGATCAGGAAGTCGTAGATCGTCGTCGGCACGGTCGAGGCGGCGACGAAAGCGTCGGTCACACCGCTGGCGCCGAACAGCGCGGCGATGACCTGCTCGCGCACCAGCCCGAGCAGGCGGCTGGCGATATTGCCGACCATGATGATCGTGGCAGCGCGGACGATGGTGCGGCGGGTGCTGGCGGTCATGCGGTGCGGGGAAGCGGCGCGGCTACGCGCCGTAGCGCTGGAGGATCGTCTCGACGATATTCGTGGTCGATTTGCCGGCCACGAACGGGATGAACTCGATGCGCCCGCCGTAGGCCGCAACGACCGCCGCCTCGGGCGGCGCCTTGACGCCGGGCGTGCCAAGCGCGTAATCGCCGCCCTTCACGTAGATCTCGGGGCGAATCGCGGCGACGATCTTCTCGGCAGTGACATCCTCAAAGATGACGACGGCATCCACGCACGCCAGCGCCGCCAGCAGTTCGGCCCGCTCGGCCTGCGGCACGATCGGGTGCCGCTCGCCTTTCAGCGCGCGCGTCGACGCATCGCTATTCAGGCCGACGATCAGGCAGTCGCCGAGCGCGCGCGCCGCCTGCAGGTAGCGCGCATGGCCGACGTGCAGGATGTCGAAGATGCCGTTGGTGAAGACGCGGCAGCCGGGGAGCTGCGCGGCCGCTGCGGGTGAGAGCAGTTTGGATGATGGGTTCATGCGGTCTGCGTCCCATCATACGCGAGTGGGCGCGGTCGGGCAAATCTAGCGCGTCTACAGATAACTGTCAGAGGGCCAGAAACTGAGTGTGGTCTGTCAACACGTCATTCCGGCACGGTTTTGGCCGGAATCCACTCAAACGGTGCGCCGCAAGCGCATCAGATTCCGGTTGGAGTGGATGCCGGCGGTGGTCAGCGGCTTCTTGCCGCTGACCGTTAACCGCCCACTGGCGCGAAGCCAGTGGGCAACGCATGCCGGCATGACAAATTGATGAGATCCGGCAGTCGATCGGTATACCCAATCGGGCATTACGCCGCCGGGAGTTCGGTCAGCTTGCGCGACAGGAACGCTTCCTGCGCGCGGTTCTCGCACAGTTCCAGCGCGCGGCGGTAGGCGGCACGCGCTTCGTCATATTCGCCGGCGCGGCGCAGAAGGTCGGCCCGCGCGGCATGGTACGGCAGGTAATCGTGCAGGATTGCTTCGCCCGCCAGTTGGTTGAGGATGGCCAATCCCCGGTGAGGGCCGTCGGCCATGGCGATCGCGACGGCGCGGTTCAACTCGACCACGGCAGACGGCGCGATGCGCCGCAACTCGCCGTACAGCGCGGCGATCTGCGGCCAGTCGGTCTGCGCGGGGTCTGGCGCCTGCGCGTGCAGCGCGCTGATGGCCGCCTGGATCTGGTATGGCCCCGGCTGGTGCATGGCCAGCGCGCGCTCCAGCAATGCGACGCCTTCCGTTATCTGCGCACGGTTCCAGCAGGAGCGGTCCTGCTCATCCAGCGGGATAAACTCGCCGTTGACGCCGACGCGCGCCGACCGCCGCGAGTCGTGCAGCAGCATCAGCGCCAGCAGGCCGAGCGCCTCGGCGCTGCCGACCAGCAATGGGTCGGACGCCAGCAGCGTGATAAGCACACGCCCCAGCCGGATCGCCTCGTCGCACAGGTCGCGGCGGATCAGGTCGTCGCCCTCGCTGGCCGCGTAGCCCTCGTTGAAGATCAGGTAGATGACGGCGAGCACCGCGTCAAGCCGCTCGGGCAGCGCGTCAGCCTGCGGCACAACGTAGGGGATGCGCGCATCGCGGATCTTGTTCTGCGCGCGCACGAGCCGTTGGGCCATCGTCGGCACCGGCACTAGAAACGCGTGCGCGATCTCCGGCGTCGACAGCCCGCCCAGCGTGCGCAGCGTCAGCGCGACCTGCGCCTCGCGCGACAGCGCCGGGTGGCAGCAGGTCATGATCAGCTTGAGCCGCTCGTCGGGAATCTGGTCGTCGCTCATCTCGTCGGAGTCATCGTGTTCGAGTTCGTTCAGGTGCAGCAGCGTAGCCTGGATGCGCGCCCAGCGCTGGCCCCGGCGCAGGCGGTCGAGCGCCTTGCGGCGCGCGGCGACGAACAGCCACGCCACCGGGTTGCGCGGCAGGCCGTCGCGCGGCCAGTGCTCGAGCGCGGCGACGAGCGCCTCCTGCAGCGCGTCCTCGGCCAGATCGAAATCGCCCAACAGGCCGATCAGCCGCGCCAGCACACGCCCGGACTCCTGGCGGTAGAGTTGCTCGATAGCCGTTTGCGTTTCGGTCATTCCGCCCGATAGATTTGTCATGCATGGCCTGTGCGTATCCCAGCACAGGCCATGCACGGCAACTTGAACCGTCCTACATGCCCGTCGTGTCCATCACCGGGCGCACCTCGATGGAGCCGAAGGCGGCGCCGGGGATCTTGGCCGCCCACTTGATCGCCTCGTCGAGGTCTTTGACGTCCACGACGTAGTATCCGCCCAGCCGCTCCTTCGTCTCGGCGAACGGCCCGTCGGTGGTCGAGATTTTGCCGCCACGCACGCGCACTGTCGTGGCGGTCGTGGACGGCATCAGCGCCTCGCCGCCCTGCATCGCGCCGCTGGCGACGAGCTCTTTGGTGTAGGCGCCGTAGGCGGCCATCATCTTGGCGCCTTCTTCCTGCGTCATTTTTGTGCCGGCGGCTTCGTCGCCGCAGATCAACAACACGTATTTCATGGCGATTCCCCTTCCTTCTCGGTGGAGTATGCAAGCGACCCATTTCGCCTGTCTATATATATGACGCACGACCAGGGGCAAAATCGACAACGCCGCCAAAGAAATCTCGGGCGGCTAGATAATGCGTGAACGCAGAAGAATCGACATGGTGACGGGGTGACAGGATGCCCCAGAGAGTCGCCGGCTATTTTTTCACCTTGTCTCCCGGTCACCTTGTCATGCCTTCATCTCTTCATCTTGTCATCCGGTCATCCTGTTGTGCGATCATCCCGCAAGCGCGGCCTTCAGGTCGGCGACGGTGACGACGGCAACGCCGATGTGCTTGACGACGATGCCCGCCGCGTAGGTGGCGATCTGTGCCGCGTCGAGCGGGTCCACGCCGCAGGCGAGCGCCAGCGTGAGCACGGCGATGACCGTGTCGCCCGCGCCGGTCACGTCGTACACCTCGCTAACGTTGACGGCGGGCACATGCGCGTAGCGGCCATCGCGCGTGCCGATCGACAGCCCCTCGCCGGCGCGGGTGATGACGACGACGCGCGCCGCAAGCTGCCGCAGCAGGCCCTCGCAGGCGGCGCGGAAGTCATCCGCGCTGACCAGCGCGCGGCCCAGCGTCTGCTCGGTCTCCTGCCGGTTGGCGCGCACCAGGTCAAAGCCGGAGAAGCGCATCAGGTCGCCCTGCGAGTCGACCGTGAGCAGGAGCTTGTGCGCTTGCGCAATCTGCACGCACGCGGCGATCACCGCCGGCGTCACCAGCCCGCTGCGGTAGTCCGAGACGAGCAGGGCATCCGCGCCCTCGGCGCACGCTTCGATCCGCTCGATCAACTCGCGCTCCACCGGCGCGTCGAGCAGGTCGCGCCGGATGCGGTCGAGCCGCGCCACCTGCAGCGGCACGGTCGGCATGGCGCCCTCGGCGAGGATGCGCGTCTTGGTCGTCGTCGGGCGCGACGGGTCGGCCACCAGGCCGCCGGTATCGACACCGAGCGTGCGGAAGCGCGCCGTCAACCGGTCGGCGTTGGCGTCCGCGCCGACGACGCCGACCGGCACGGCCAGCGCGCCGAGCGCGGCGAGATTCTGCGCCGGGTTGCCCGCACCGCCCGGCACCGTGAACTCATGGTCGAGCTCGAGCACCGGGATCGGCGCTTCGCGCGAGAGGCGCGTGGCGCGGCCGATCAGGTACTCGTCGAGCGCGAGATCGCCGACGACGAGCACGCGGCACGGCGCGAAGCGGTCGAGGGCGGCAAGGAGATGGGCAGATGACATGATGACGGGATGACAAGATGACAAGGTGACAGGATGACAGGGTGACAGGATGACAGGATGACAGGATGACAGGGTGATTCTAGCACCGGCAACGCGAAAATAGAATTAACCGCAAAGCACGCGAAGAGCGCAAAGAAGCACGAAATAGCCAACCGCAGAGAGCGCAGAGAACGCAGAGTCATTCCAAAGAGTTTCTCTGCGCTCTCTGCGTCCTCTGCGGTTAGTCTAAAACAGCAGACCCTTCGAGTTTGCGAAACCCGAAGGGTCTATGGATTCCATCGTCCGCGCGTAATCAGCGGCGGATCAGTTCGACGTTGCAGCCTTCCTTGGTCGAGAAGCGGTCGCCGACCTGCACCTCGCGCTGTGCGTCGAGGTAGTTCGGCAGGTAGAAGGGCTTGCCAAACGAGTCTTTCACGGTGAACCAGCGCACCGGGTCTTTCGGCGTGAACGTCGTCTTCAACTCCCAGGCGTTCGGCACTGTGTCGTGCACGGCGACGACCTCGCCGCTGCCGATCTCGCACAGCGCGGAGCGAATCTGCCGCTGGTCGAACAGGAACGCGGGCGTCGGCGCGACCAGCGTGTTGACCTGCAAGGTCGCCTCGTTCAGTCCGAGCGGAATCTTCGCGTAGGCCGGCACCGTGCCCATGATCAGCGCATTGACGCGCGCGGCCACCTGCTCACGGTCGGCCACATTCGGGCGGGTGGCGGGCGCCGGCGCGTTCGTGTTGGTCGCGGCCTGGCCCTGCGTGCCGTTCTGCGCCTGCGGCTGAACCTGGGTCTGTGTCTGCGAGCGGACCTGCGTTTCGGTTTGCGTCTGCGTAGCGAACGACGGGTCGAGCGCGATCAGCACCTGCCGCACCTGGTTGTAGCGCGGCGACGGCTCGGCGGCGGTCTGCAGTTCGCTGGCGACCCGGGTGGCGTACTGCGGCTGGGCCGCGCGCAGCGCCCTGGCCGCTTCAACTGCCTTCGCCTCGTTGCCGCTGGCGACCTGCTGAACGATTGCGGCGGTCTGCTGGGCGGCCTCGCGCGTCGGCGGCGCGGCGCTGGCCGGCTGCGGGTAATAGCCATCCGGCACATAGACGATCAGCACGGTCGGGCTGCTGCTGACGGCGGTGCGGCCGTCGGCGCGGGCCGACAGCGGCGGCAGCGGATCGGCGGAACGGGACTGCAACAGCGCGGGACGCGGAGCGGCAGGCGGCAACGCGGCCTCAACCGGCGCTTCGGCGGCGCTGAGCGGCGCGGAGACGGGCGGGCGCGACATGGCGCCGCCGCCCAGCACGGCCGGGAACGCCCCGGCGGCCATCGAGCCGGCGCTGGCCAGCACACCGAGCACCCAGACCGTCAGCACCAGCGCGCCACCGCTCAGGACCATCGCCAGCGGACGGCGCGGTCCGAGCGCGCGCGACGCGGGGATCGGCGACTCAATAACGATGTATTGTGTGTCGCTGACACGCGTCGTGCTGGTACGTACTTCCGTGCGCCGTGTACCCATAATACGGTTATTCTAGCACAGATGAGCCAGCGAGGGAATAGGCTTGTGGGGATGGAATTCGTTTGCACATTATTGTCGCGCCGTCCGGGTTGCGCCAAGATGGGCAATATCGTCGCACTAAGTCTAAAGCGACGAGGGCTACTGTTACTTGATGGCACGCCTTATCTTCGAACGATCAGCCGGTCATGGCCGCGAAAACAGGAGCGACAATCAAGCCATTACAGAAGCCACAAACTCGCTCCTCGGGCTGCTGACGCCGATCGTGCGGTTCGGCTTGATCTCCACGACACGGTTGGGTTGCACGGCTCGGTTTGCGAATCAATGGGTATAGCGCCCGAAAGAAGTTGCCGGACAGTATGCAAAGCCCATAGCCAGCTTCAGCTTACGTATCGCCTTAAGCCATAAATGGGCCTTAAGATGGATACCTGTACGCGACGATACAGCGTATGCTGGTTGCGTGATAAACAACGAACTGCATGTCATGTCGCCCGGTGCGCTGGCGCGCCGAACGCCGCACGGCAACGCATGCTGGCTACATATCGCGATGCTTGCGGCGGCGATGCTGCTGGCGCTGGCGATGCCTGGCGCCGCGCTGATGGACGACGCCGCGCGCATGCTCCGCGCCACCGCCATCGCCTACTTGCCGGCGCCCGCCCCGTCACCCGAGATCGCGCAACTGGCCGACGCGGCCGGCCTGAGCGAAGCGGCGCGCGATATCTTCTACTCCGCGCAGCCGATCATCGCGGAGCGCGACGTGGTGCTGGCGCATTGCCATACGCCATACGCCGGCGATACGGTCGAACTGGGCTGCTTGGCGGCCGATGGCCGCATTTACATCCTGAAGATCGACAGCCCCGGCCTGTCGGCCGAGATGGCGGTCGTGGCGGCACACGAGACGCTGCATGCGGCCTACCGCCTGTATACCGCGCCGGAGCGGCAGGCACTGGCCGCGCAATTGGAAGCCGCGGCCGCGCGCGTGCGCGACCCCATGCTGGCGCAAATGCTCGCGCAGTACGCGACCATCGAGCCCGGCGAGCGCAGCAACGAACTGTATGCGATCCTCGGCACCGAGTACGGCGCGCTCGACCCGGCGCTCGAGGCGCACTACGCGCGCTACTTCACCGACCGCGCCGTCGTGACGGCCGGAACGGCGCGCTTCAAGCGCGCGTACGCCGAACTCGACTCGACGCTGAAGAACCTGCGCTCCGACCTGGAACTCCTGCAGCGCTATCTGGCCGAGAGCCTGCAACGCGGCAACACCAAGGCGTACAAGGATGCCGCGCCGCGCTACGCCGCCGTCATCGCGCGGTACAACCAGACCCTCGCGCAGAACGACCCGTTCGCGCGCAGCCTGGGCGGCCGGCCGATTCCGGCGCCCACCCCTTGACGCGGTTAGCTTAACTCCCGAACCGCCCGCCCTCCCATCCCACCTGTTTTTGCACACCACGCCCGTGTAGCGGCGGGCGACCGACGGCTTCGACAGGCTCAGCCGACCGCCCTACGTCCGCCGCGAGCCGGACAGACGCGGGGATCTGCTCCACTAACCGGTGGGCGATCCTTGGATTTTGCGTTTCGCCAACCGCGCATCGGCGAGCATGCCCGCGCCGACGCCGATCAGCGTTGCCAGCACCAGGCCGAGCTTGTATGGCAGTCCCGCCAGGCCGAGCGCCAAGACACCTGCGAGCACGGCGGCCAGCAGGCTGGCGCGGTCTTTGATCATCGGCACCGCCAGCCCGATAAACATCAATGGCATGGCGAAGTCGAGCGGCCAGTTGGCCGGCATCTGTCCGCCGACGAAGATGCCGGCGGCGGTGCCGATCTGCCATTCCAGCCACCAGGTCAGGCCGGCGCCGAGCAGGTATACATGCACCGGCTGCCCTGCAACGCTGCTCTGGTAGCGGGTGATCGTGACCGCGAACGCCTCGTCGGTCAGCAGGTACGCCAGAAGCATGCGCAGCGGCCGCCCGAGCGGGCGCATGTGCGGGGCGAGCGCGGCGCTATACAGCGCGTGGCGCAGGTTGATGACCAGGGCAATGCCGATGACGATGAGCGCCGGCGTGCCAGCCGCCAGCAGTGGTACGATGACGACCTGCGCGGAGCCGGCGTACAGGATGAACGACATCGACTGGCCGACCAGTGCGGGTAGGTGGTTGCTGGTCACCAGTGTGCCGTACAGCAGGCCGAATGGCGCGCCGCCCAGCGCCAACGGTAGCGCATCACGCACGCCGGCCAGGAACTCGCGGCGCGCGGTCATGGATGGCCCGGCTGATGAAGAGCGTTTGTCGGGTGCATGCTACGACCATCCGAGCCCTTGCTGCAAGAGCAGGAAGACGGCCATGCCGGCGAGGACGGTCAGCAAGACGTTGCGCGTGCGCCATGCGACGAGGATGGCGCACGCCCCCGCGATCAATTGCGGGTTCACCGGCGCGCTCGGCGTCACGCCGGCGAATAGCGCGGGCAGGACGATGGCCGAGAGTACTGCGGCGGGCGCGAAGCGCAGGGCATTGCGGAACCAGTCGGGCATGGTCAACCGTTCCATCGCGAGAATGAACGAGAGACGGATCGCGTAGGTGACGATGCCGGCGCCGATGATGGCAGCCCAGAGGTTCAGTGTTTCGTCCATGCGCTGCTCCCGAGCATGCCCGCGCCGACGCCGATCAGCGTCGCCAGCACCAGGCCGAGTTTGTACGGCAGTCCCGCCAGCGCGACGGCCAGCAGTCCCGCGACCACGGCGGCCAGCAGTCCGGGCCGGTCTTTGATCATCGGCACCGCCAGCGCGATGAACATCAGCGGCATGGCGAAATCGAGCGGCCAGTTGGCCGGCAACTGCCCGCCGATGAAGATACCCACCGCCGAGGCGAGCTGCCAGTAGAGGCATATCGCCACGGCACAGCCAAAGTAATAGGCGTGCGCGGACTTCGTGTCGCCGTCGCGCTGGTAGCGGGCGATCGCCAGCGCGAACACCTCATCGACCAGGAAATACGCCATCAGCATGCGGACCGCCCGCCCAAGCGAGCGCGTGTACGGGGCGATTGCGGCGCTGTACAGCGCGTGGCGCAGGTTGACGATCAGGAAGATGCCAATCACTACGAACGCGGGCGCGTTCGCGGCCAGCAGGGGCACGGCGATGACCTGTGCGGATCCGGCAAACACGATCAGCGACATCGACTGGCTCACGACGGGCGGCAGGCCGCTGCCGGTCGCCAGTGCGCCATACAGCACGCCGAACGGCAGGCCGCCCAGTATCAACGGCAGTGCATCGCGCGCACCGGCCAGGAATGCGCTGCGCGCTTTCATAGCTGCTCCGGCTTGATCGCGCCCGCGCGCAGCACACGCACCGGCTCGACGGTGGCGTCCACCACCGTCGACGGCACGCCGCCGTGCAGCGGCCCGCCGTCGAGGATCAGGTCGAGCTCCGCGCCGAGTTCGGCGGCGATCGCCGCCGCGTCGAGCAGTTCCGGCCGCCCGGAGCGGTTTGCGCTGGTCGCGGCCAGCGGCGCGCCGAGCGCGCGGATCAGTGCGCGCACGTCCGCGTGGTCCGGCACGCGCACGGCGACCGTATCGCGATTGCTGACGGCGTCGGGCAGGTGCGGCTGCTTGCGCAGTACGATGGTGAGCGCGCCGGGCCAGTGGCGGCGCATCAGCGCGGCCGCGGCGGGCGTCACCTCGCGCGCCGCCTGGCTTACGTCGTCCACTGAGGCGAGCAGCAGCGGGATCGACTTGTCGTTCGGCCGCGCCTTGATGACGTACAACCGCTCGACTGCCGCGCCGATCAACCCGTGCGCGCCGATGCCGTACACCGTGTCGGTCGGGAAGGCGATCACGCCGCCGCCGCGCAGGAGCTTCACCGCGCGCGCGATAGCGGCCGGATCGCTCATGTCAAGAATGGGAGCGCTCATACAGCACCTGACAGGGTGACACGATGACTTGATGAAGGGATGACGTTTCATCGTATCACTCCCTCATCTTGTCATCTCTTCATCCGGTCATCCTTTCAGCTCGTCCAGCACGCGCCGGATCTCCGCGACGGCTTCGGGCTTCAGCGGTTCCTGCGGCGCGATCGGGTCGCCGACGTCGAAGCCCTGTATCGTCAGCGCAGCCTTGATGCAGCCGGCCAGCGCGTACTTCTGGAACAGTTCGTTAATTGCCCACAGTCGCTTCTGCAGCGCGAACGCTTCGTCCCAGCGGCCGGCCGTTGCCAGTCGATACAATTCGACGCTCTGGCGCGGGATGACACAGGCCGGTCCGGCCATCCAGCCGACGCCGCCGATCTGGAACACGACGAGCGGGATGTGCGCCGACGCGCTGAAGATCTCGATGCGCCCGCCGACGCGGTTGAGGATGGACAAGATGCGCCCGGTGTTGCCCGACGCGTCCTTGATGTAGCGAATGTTCGGCACATGGCTCAGCGCCTCGATCACATCGTGCGGGATATCGCCGCCGAGCAGGCCAGGGTTGGTGTAGAGCACGCTCGGCACCGGCACCGAACTGGCGACGGTGCTGAAATAGCGCTCGATGCCGCGCGGCGACACGGGGAACAGCGTTTGCAGGATCAGCACGAGCCCGTCCGCGCCGAGCTTGACGAACGCCTCGGCCTGCCGCTGCGCGTCGCTGATCGAGTACGCGGCGACGCCCGGCACGACCGGCACGCACCCGGCCGCCTCGTCTACGGCGATGCGCACGATCTCGCAGCGCTGCTCGAACGTCAGGTAGGCGAACTCGCCGGTGCTGCCGAGCGGGCTGATGCCCTGCACGCCCTCGGCAATCACATGCCGGATCACATCGCGCAGCACGCGCTCGCGCACGCGGCCGTCCGCGTCCAGTGGCGACACGAGGTAGGGGAAGATGCCGCGAAATGGTTTGTGGTCGGTCATGTTCGGTTCTCCGTGCGATGTCGTCTTCTGCGTGTAGGGACAGGTCTCTGACCTGTCCTCAGCGGACGGGTCAAAGACCCGTCCCTACGCTTGTGTGCTACGTCTGCACAATCACCAGCCGGTCGAGGTCCGCGCCATCACGCCGCACATTGATTGTTGCGGCGCGGAAAGCGGCCTGCGCCAGTGCCGACACCGCGCGCGCCTGCGTCCAGCCGATCTCCAGCATCAACGCGCCGCCGGGCGCGAGGTGCGCCGGAGCCTGCGCGAAGAAACGCCGGAACAGGTCGAGCCCCTCGGCGCCGCCATCGAGCGCCCGGTGCGGCTCGTAGTTCAAGATGCCGGGCGCGAGGGCGGGCCATTCGGCCGGCGAAATGTACGGCAGGTTGGCGGCCATCAGGTCGGCGCGCGCCGGCGCGGACTCCAGCAGATCGCTCTGCCGGAACGTGATGCGCGCCGCGACGCCATGCCGCGCCGCGTTCGCCTGCGCGACCGCCAGCGCATCCGGCGACAGATCGAGCGCCACGACGCGGATACTCGGCGCATGGACTGCCAACGCGACGGCGATCGCCCCGCTGCCGGTACCGACATCGAGCACGGTGGCCGTCGTACGCGCCGCCAGCCATGCCAGCGCGCACTCCACCAGCAGTTCGGTCTCTGGGCGCGGGATCAGCACGCGACGGTCGACGGCGAAGTCGAGGCCGTAGAACGCCTGCCGGCCCAGGATATACGCGACCGGCTCGTGCTGCGCACGGCGCGCGATCAGCGCCGCAAAGCGGCCGGCGGCGGCATCGTCCGGCGCATCGTCCAGGCGCGCGCGCACCGACGCGCGCGAAAGCGAACGCGCCTCGGCGAGCAGTATCTCTGCATCGAGGCGCGCATCCGGTATACCCGCCCGCGCCAGGTCGTCCACGGCGCGGCGCAGCAGATCGGCGTAGGCGGTCATGCTGTCCAACGAGCCGCGTTTGTAAGGGCGTTTATCGCAACGTCATGCCGGCATGTTGTTGGCCGGCATCCACGCCAATATAGCAGCGCGCCCGGCGAGTGGATTCCGGCCAGAACCATGCCGGAATGACGGATGAATTGACCGCACTTCATTGGTGCGCCTGTGCATGCCGCCCGCCGGCCTACGCCTCCGGCGCGTTGAGCTGCGCGGTCTGGTCGGCGTCGATCAGTGCGTCGATAAACTCATCGATGTCGCCGTCGAGAATCGCCGCCATGCGGAATGAGTCATGCTTGATGCGGTGGTCGGTCACGCGGCTCTGCGGGAAGTTGTAGGTGCGAATCTTCTCGCTGCGGTCGCCGCTGCCGACTTGCAAGCGGCGCGTCGCGCGCTCGGCGGCCTCGCGCTTCTGAATCTCCAGGTCATACAGGCGCGCGCGCAGCACCGACATGGCGCGCAGCTTGTTCTGGATCTGCGAGCGCTCGTCCTGGCACGCCACCACCAGCCCGGTCGGCAGGTGGTAGAGGCGCACGGCGGTGCTCGTCTTCTGCACGTTCTGGCCGCCCGCGCCCGACGAGCGGTAGACTTCCATTTTGATATCCTCTTCGCGGATCTCGATGTCGAAGTCTTCGACCTCCGGCATGATCGCCACGGTCGCCGTCGAGGTGTGGATGCGCCCGGACGACTCGGTGGCGGGCACGCGCTGGACGCGGTGCGTGCCGCTCTCGTACTTGAGGCGCGAAAACGCGCCCTTGCCGCGAATCAGCGCGACAACTTCCTTGTATCCGCCAATGCCGATATCGCTGTGCTCGACCAGCTCGACCTTCCAGCCGCGGCCGTCGGCGTAGCGCGTGTACATGCGGAACAGGTCGGCGGCGAACAGCGCGGCCTCGTCGCCGCCGGCGGCGGCGCGCACTTCGATAAAGACGTTCTTGTCGTCGCGCGGGTCTTTCGGGATGACCAGCCGTCGGAAATCTTCGGTCAGCTTGTGCTGGCGCTCTTCAAGCGACTGGATCTCGCCGCGCAGGAACTCGGACATCTCCGCGTCGGCGCCGGCCAGCATCTCGCGGGCGTTGGTCAGCTCGGCCTCGCCGTCCTGGTAGACCTGGTACTTCTGCACGAGCTTGGACAGGCCGGACAGCTCCTGCCCGTAGTCGCGCAGTTTGTTCGGGTCGGCGGCGGTGGCCGGGTCGGACAGCAGGCGCTCCAGTTCGGCGTTGCGGGATACTTGCTTTTGGACCTTCTCAATCAGATTAGACATGCGATCAGTATGTGCGCGCCATGAAGTGGCGCTCTCCAGTCGTGAATCATAACACAGCCGCCTTGTGGGCGGAAATCCCAACTTCCAAATCCCAACAAGACGTTTGGAACGCGAGAACCGCGAAAGAGCTCGAAAGCCACGAAAGAAGGCACGCCCTTTCGCGCCTTTCGCGTGCTTTCGTGCGTTTCGTGGTCCAGTTGCCTCGACAACATCTGCAGCAATGCGCGTGGAGTCGTGACGCGGATACACTCGAACTCGTAGAGGCGCAGCACCTCGTTTTCCGTGCTGACGCTGCACGCCGCGCGGCCGGCGACTGGTGCCTCGAGTAACTGGTCGTTCGCCGGGTCGCGGCAGACGCGGGCGGCGCGCGTCGGTTGCACGCGCTCGTCGCGCAGAGCGATCAACGCCAGCGTAGCCTCTTTCAGGTCTGCCTCAACCTCGGTAAATAACGGAAAGCCACTCAAATCGAGTGGCTTTTTTGTCATTGGAAGAACGGATCGCCTACACCTCGATCACCATCGGCAGCACCATCGGGCGGCGGCGGGTCCGCTCATACAGGAACTGGCTGACCACGTCCTTCACGCGGTTCTGCACCGTCTCCTTGTGCACGCCCTCGTGCGCCAGCTTCATAATGCGCTGCTTCGTCTCCTCAAGCAGGTTCTCCTGCTCGCGCGTCAGCACGAAGCCGCGCGTGATGATCTCAGGAGCCTGGATGATCTCGCCGGTCAGCTCGTCGATGGTCATCACGACCACGACGAAGCCGTCCTTGCCCAGATGGTGCCGGTCGCGCATGACGTAGCTGTCGATGCCGCCAACCGTGACGCCGTCCACGTACACATAGCCGCCCGGCACGCGTTCGGCTTTGCGGCCCTTGCCGTTCTCGAACGAGATGACCTGGCCATTCTCGACGACGAACACCTCGTTGACGTCGAGGTCTTCCGCCAGCCGCCCGTGCAGCGTCAGGTGCCGGTACTCGCCGTGAATCGGCATGAAGTGCTTCGGCTTGACCAGATCGATCATCATGCGCTGGTCTTCTTTGTAGCCGTGGCCGGACACGTGCACGTCGAGCAGTTTGTGGTATAGCACGTCGGCGCCAAGCCGGAACAGGTTATTGATCGTGCGGCTGACCAGTTCCTCGTTGCCGGGGATCGGCGTGGCCGAGAGGATGACCGTGTCGCCCTGCTCGATCGCCACGCGCCGCTCGTCGCGGTTGGCCATGCGCACCAGCACCGAGGTCGGCTCGCCCTGCGAGCCGGTGCAGACGATCGCGATCTCCGAGCGCGGCAGGCCGTCGAGCGCATCGAGGCTGATCAGCACGCCCTCCGGCGCCTTCAGGTAGCCGAGCGCCTGCGCCATCTTGACATTCTCGACCATGCTGCGCCCCAGCACGCCGACTTTGCGGCCGTGCTTGGCCGCCGCATCGATCACCTGCTGGATGCGCGAGATGTTCGAGGCGAAGGTCGAGACGATAATGCGCCCGCGCGCGATGTCAAAGACCTGGTCGAACGTGTTGGCGATGATCGCCTCGCTCGGCGTCTTGCCCTCGTGCTCGGAGTTCGTCGAGTCCGACATGAGCATCAGCACGTTGCGGTCGCCGTAGCCGGCCAGCCGCCCGTAGTCCGTCAGGTTGCCGTCGACCGGCTGGCTGTCGAACTTGAAGTCGCCGGAGTGGATCAGGATGCCCTGCGGCGTCTCGAGCGCATAGCCGACGCCGTCCGGGATGCTGTGGCAGACGCGGAACGCTTCGATATTGAACGGGCCGATCTTGAACGGCTCGCCCGGCGTGACGGTCTGCATGCGCGTGCTGTCCAGCACCTTGTGGTCGCGCAACTTGACCTCGACGAGGCCGCGCGTCAATCGCGTGGCATAGACCGGCGCGTCCACTTCGCGCAGGAAGTAGGGCAGGCTGCCGATATGGTCCTCGTGCCCGTGCGTCAGCAGGATCGCCTTGATCTGATCCTTGCGCTCGACGAGGTACTGGTAGTCGGGGATGACGAGGTCGATGCCGAGCATGTCGGGCTCGGGGAACATCAGGCCCACATCGACCACGACGATCTGCTTGTCGTATTCGATCGCCATCATGTTCTTGCCGACCTCGCCGAGGCCGCCAATCGGGATGACGCGCAGTGTGTCGCTCATGATGAAATACCTCTCGGATGCAGGGCGGCCGTCAGGCAGCCGCATGATTTCACCACAAAGACACAGGGGCACAAAGAAAAACCAAAAGCAGGGGTGAAGGCATGCTCTGCCAGATCTTCTTTGTGTCTCTGTGTCTCTGTGGTAGTTTCGATTTCACGCTGGCAAACAAAAGCGGGCGGATCTGGCGCACGGAAGGAAACGCTCCCGCGCACGCCTGCTTCCCCCGCCCGTTTCGGTTGATGTGTGACGGCCGCGCGATGGCGGCTCAAAACATCGATAGCTGCTTCGGGTCGTCGTCCTTCTTTGGAGGCGCCGCCGGCTGTGTGCTGGCCAGAATCTGCGGCAACTGGCGGAAATCGGCCTCGATCAATTCTTTGTATTTCGGCTGGTGCAGCGCTGCCGCGGGGTGGAACATCGGCACGACGAGCAGGCTGCCGAACTTGCGCGGCTGGCCGTGAATCTTGCTGATGCTGGCGCCGGGGAACCAGCGCGCCATCGAGAAGCGTCCCAGCGTCACGACGACCTGCGGCTTGAGCAGCGCCATCTGCCGGTCGAGCCACGGCTTGCACGCTTCCAACTCGGCCGGAAACGGGTCGCGATTCTGCGGCGGGCGGCACTTGACGACGTTCGTGATGTACACGTCGCCGCGCTGCAACCCTGCCAGTGCCAGCAGCGTGTTGAGGAACATGCCAGCCTGCCCGACGAACGGCTCGCCCTTGACGTCCTCGTTCGCGCCCGGCCCCTCGCCGATCAGCATGATGCGCGGCGCGTCGGGGCCGACGCCCGGCACCACCTGTTTGCAGCCTTTGCGCAGGTCGCAAGCCGTGCACTGCTTGATCTCTGCGTGCAGTTCGCTCAGCGTCGTCATGGCCGCCCTACTGTTTGGTTCCGCACTCCGGGCAGAACTTCGCGCCGTTTGTCTCCGCGCCGCACTTCTTACACTTGGTCTCGAGCTTGACCGGCGTGCCGCATTCGGGGCAGAACTTTGCGCCCTTCACGTCCGCGCCGCAGTTGGCGCACGTGGCGCGAATCGTCTCTTTGAACTTGTCGCTGCTAACGTACTCGACGCCCTCGCGGGCTTTGGTCTGCGCCTGTTCGATCGCGGCTTGCGTCTGCGCGACCGAGTATTCGGTCTCCAGGTCGGGCGCGCAGTCCTTGCAGAGCCCGCGATCGGGGTTCCAGCAGTCGTCGTCGACCCACTTGCCGCAGCGCTTGCACTTCTTGAAGTGCGGCATCGCCTCGGCCACGGCGCGCTGGTAAGCATCGTCGCGCGCTTTCTGCCAGGCGGCCGAGCGCGCCCGCTGGCTGACGTCGGCGGCGGTGTTGAACAGGCCGCCGAAGATGCTGCCGGCCGCGCCGAGCGCGTCGGTGATCAGGTTGCCCGGCGCCTCCATGAACTCGGTCTGATAGCCGTTGCCGCAGCGATCGCAGTTGAACTCGAATTGGAAGCCGCGATCGGTGCTTTGGTCGCTGTGGTTGCGGGTGAACTGGATCAATGCCATGGAGCGGTACCCTCCGAAGAATTCGTCACTCGATTATAGCATGGAACCAGACCTCGCGGGTCTTCAAGACCGGCGCGGTCTATCGGTAAGCTCAACCCAATACTCCGCTTCCGTCGCGTCGGTCACGCGCAGTTGCTGGCCGTCGAACAGCGCGCCGTCGAGATCGATGCGGTTGCCGTCGGCGTCGCGCACGATGGCGCGATGCGCCCGCACCTTGCGCGCCCATATCAGCCCGATGGCGTGCTTCACCTTCAGACCGAGGTGGAACGCCGTCGTCTGGCCGTTGACCGTCACCCGTACGTGTCGTTCCATCGTACCCCCGCTAGCGACTAGTCGCTAGTTGCTAGTGGCTAGCCACCATCCGTCCTTCGACCTGAATGTTCAGCGGCGACTTCGCCTTCACGTACGCCGCGACGACGTCCACGACGAGGTCGCCGTAGACGAGGTTCTTGCCGTCGCGGAACGCGACCTGCCCGTCGCCGCCGCCGGCCAGGTAGTCGATCGTCTGCACGCGGTAGACGCGCGCCTTGTCGTACGGCTGGCCCTGGATCGTGATGCTCATGATGCGCGAGCCGCTCGGCAGCGTGCAGTCGTAGGTGAACTTCATGCCGGCGATCAGCGTGTTGACGCGCGGGCACGACGCGGCCACTTCCAGGATGCTCTTGATCTGCTCGCCGGTCAGGTCCATCGCCGTCAGCGCGTTGTCGAACGGCAGCATCTGGTACAACTGACCGTAGGTGATCGGGCCCTTGAGCAGGTCGGCGCGCAAGCCGGCGTTGTTGTGCATCGCCAACTCGGCCGGGCGGTCGCCGGCCTGGTTGGCCGCCAACATCGCGTCGACGACCAGGTTGCCCGCCGGGTACTCGCCGCTGGTGCGGCCGTCCGGCAGGCGGCCCAGCGTCAGGTCGACCTGCGTCTCGCCGATCGGGCGGCTGACGATGGCACGCGTCTCTTCGAGCTTCTGCTTGACCAGCGCGGCAATCGCGGCGTTGGGCGCAACTTTCGCGTTGGTGACCGGCTGCAATTCGTTGCGCGTGCCGGCCTCGATGAGTTTCTTCGTCGCGCGGTCGAAGATCAGTTCCAGCTTGCCGACATTCTTGCCGTTGCTGCCGGTCTGCGCGACGATCGTCTTGCTCTCGACGCGCGCATTGTTCAGCGTCGTGTGGCTGTGCCCGCCGATGATGATGTCGATGCCCGGCACCGCGTTCGCCATCTGGATGTCGTCGTCAACGCCGAGGTGGCTTAGCACGACGACGATGTCCGACTGGCGCTTGACCTCGTCGAGCACGCGCTTCACGCCGTCGGGACCGGACAGGAACTGCAGGCCCTTGACGCTGGCCGGTTTGTTGATAATCGGCGTGCCGGGGTTGGCCAGACCGATGACGCCGAGGCGCACGCCGGCGATCTCTTTGACGATGTATGGCTTCATGCCGAACGGCGGCTTGCCGGTCGCCGTCTCGATCAGGTTGGCGGCCAGCCACGGAAACTTCGACTGTGTGATGCGCGCCTGCAGGACGTCCTGCCCGTCGTCGAAGTCGTGGTTGCCCGGCGCGGCGGCATCGTAGCCTGCCATGTTCAGCGTGCTGATCGCCAGTTCACCCTTGTTCTGGTTGGAGAGGAACGTGCCGCGCCAGATGTCGCCCGCGTCGAGCACCAGTACGTTGCCGCCGTACTCTGCGCGGAACGCGTCGATGAAGCCGGCCAGGTTGGCCATGCCGCCCACTTCGACGTTGCCGCCGCCGGGCAGTTTCACCAGTTCCGGCTCCAGATAGCCGTGCAGGTCGTTGCTGTGCAGGATCGCGAGCTTGACCGTTTGCGGCACGGAGGTGGCCGCCGGCGCGGTCGTGGGCGGCACGGGCGACGGTGCCGCAGTCGCGGCCACGGGGAGCGCGGTCGGCGCGGTGGTTGGCGCAGGCGTGCTCGGGGCGCACGCGAACAGCAGCAGCGCCAGCAGCAGCCCGCTCAGCCAGCGGAACGAAGTCGTCAGGGTCATTGTTCGCCTCGCGTGAAAAGCTGTTCCACGGTGCGACGAAATCAAGACCATCACACCGCAAAGCACGCAAAGAACGCAAAGTATATGCTAATTGGCCCGGTCATGATCGAGCCGACGGGCATAGTTCCTTGTCCAATCAGGTTTTTCTTAGCGGCCTTTGCGTTCTTTGCGGTTAGCCGTCTGAATCTGCGTTATGCCGCGACGACGACCGTTGCCGGCTCATCGCCGGCCAGTCGCAGGGCGGCCGTCAGGTCGTCAAACTCGGCGACGCTCTTGCTGGTCAACAGCGGCACGCGCAAATGCGCTTCGCCGGGCAGGCCGTGGATGTAACGCGCGGCGTGTTTGCGGAACAGCACCAGTCCGAGTTCCTCGCCGTAGAACGCGAGCGTCAGCGACAGGTGACGCCGCATCAGGGCGAGCCGTTCGGTGATGGAAACCGCCTCGCGGTCTTTGCGCGCGAAGATCCACGGGTTGCCGATCGCGCCGCGTCCGATCATCACGCCGTCGCAGCCGGTGTGCGCCTTCATGCGTTCCGCGTCGGCCACCGTCTTGACATCGCCGTTGCCCAGCACCGGGATGCGCACCGTCTGCTTGACCTCAGCGATCGCGTCCCAATCGGCCTCGCCGCGATAGGCCTGCGCGCGCGTGCGGCCGTGCACGGCGATCAGGCTCGCGCCGCTGTCTTCCAGGATGCGCGCCACGTCTTTGTAGTTGCGCGTGCGGTCGTCCCAGCCGAGCCGGATCTTGCCCGTGACCGGCACGACCAGCGTGTGGCATAACCGCTCGAAGACGGACGCGATCTTGTCCGGGAAGCGCAGCATGCCGGAGCCGGCGCCGCGCTCGGCGATCTCCTTGACGTAGCAGCCCATGTTGATGTCGATGATGTCGGGCTCCATCTCCTGCAGGCGCGCGGCGGTCTCGACCAGGCGGTTCTCGTCGTGGCCGTAGATCTGGAACGTCAGCGGCCGCTCGCTCGGGTCGTACTCCAGCTTCTTGAGCGCGATGCGGCCCGGCTTGCGCCCCTGCAGCTCGTCCACGTTCACGAACTCCGTGTACGACATGGCGCTGCCGAGCTCGCGGCAGATCAGCCGGAACGGCAGGTCGGAGTAGCCGTCCATCGGCGACAGGATCAGGTCGCCGTAGACCGGCACATCGCGGACGCGGAAAGCGGGCAGCGCGGAATTGGCAACCATACAGCGCTGATGATAGCAGAATGCGAGCGCGGAGGGAAAACGCGACCATGCATCGAGGTGCATTTCACTTCTGAGGCGGCAATTAGACCAACTAGACGTCATGCCCGCGAAGGCGGGCATCCAGAGGCTTTATTCTGGACTCCCGCCTTCGCGGGAGTGACGATGGTGGTGCCTGTGTGGTGGCATAGTTGTTCTGCCCCAGATCTGAAATACACCCATGCATCACGTGGGCTTTGCGCCGCGCCGCGAGATTCGCTATCATTCGGGCATCAATAGAGACTTATCCGCGAATAACGCGAATGAACGCGAATCAGTTCTGTACACGTCGTGAAACTTGGGGCGTAGTACTGGTCCAACATTCGCGCCGATTCGCGCTATTCGCGGATAGATTCTTGACCAGCGAGGAGACCTATGACTTTCTCAATCGTAGCCTACGATGCCGCCGCAAAACAGTGGGGTGTGGCGGTGGAGTCGAAGTTTCTGGCGGCGGGCGCCATTGTACCGTACGCGAAGGCCGGCGTCGGCGCGGTCGCCACGCAGGCGCACGCCAACACGACCTACGGCCCGCGCGGCTTGGCGCTGATGGCCGAGGGCCTGCCCGCTGATGTGGTCGTGCAGGCACTGCTCGCCAACGATCCCGAAAGTGATCGGCGCCAGGCGGGGTTGGTGGATGCCGACGGCCGCGCGGCGGCGCACACCGGTGCGCGCTGCCTCAACTGGGCAGGGCATATCACGGGCGAAGGCTACACTTGCCAAGGGAACATCCTGGCCGGGCCGGACGTCGTGCAGGCGATGGCCCGCGCGTACGAGGCGGCCAGCGGCGAACTGGCCGAGCGGCTCGTCACCGCGTTGCAGGCCGGGCAGGACGCCGGCGGCGACCGCCGCGGCCAGCAGGGCGCGGGGCTGCTCGTCGTGCAGGTCGCGGGCGGCTATGGCGGCTACAACGACCGGGTGATCGATCTGCGCGTCGACGAGCACGCGACCCCGATTGCTGAACTGCGCCGCATCCTGGCCTTGCATCGCATGTACTTCGGCAAGCCGCGCCCCGAGGATCTGCTGCCGATCGAGGGCGACCTGGCGCGCGAGGTGCAGGCTATCCTGCAGCGGGCGGGCACGTACAAGGGCGCAGTCACCGGCGTGTACGACGCGGCCACGCACGCCGCGCTCGTCGAGCTGTCGAGCACCGAGAACTTCGAGGAGCGCCAGCAGCTGGACGCGAAGATCGACCGCGTGGTGCTGGACTTTCTGCGCGGGCGTTTCGGCAGCTAGTGCGCCGGCGCATCCGCGTACAACACTTCCCAGACGGGCCGGAAATCGAGCGACGGCCAGAAGCGGGATGACAGCGGGTTGCCCGGCAGATAGATCAGCCAGTAAGCGCGGACCTCGCGGTTGCGAAACCATTCGTCCACGGCGGCAAACAACCGGCGGCCGATGCCGTGCCCGCGCAGCCGCTCGTCGACGGCGACCTCGGCGATCAGGCCGTAGCGGCCCGACGCGAAGAGCGGCGGCATCCACGCCTCGTCGATGTTCTGGATGTAGATCGTGTAGAAGCCGACGACCTGTCCCTGCCACTCGGCGACGATAATGGTCGCGTTGGGCATTTCGCGCAGGATCAGTTCGAAGCGCCCGCGCATTTTACGCGGCTCGCTGCGCGCCGGTTCCATGGTCGGCTCGTGCGCGGCGTGATAGGTCACGCTCTGCATGCCGATGCGCACGGTGGCGTCGAGATCGTCCGGCGTGGCGCGGCGCACCGTAATGCCGTCAGCGGCGGGCGCGAGATATGACGCGGCCGGGTCGCGCATAGCGTAGTGGTAGTACGTGCGGAACCCGCGCGCGCGCAGGGCCGCGTTCAGCGCGCGGTCGGCCGCCGCGTTGTGGTACATCAGCGCGGGCGATCGCCAGCGCGCGGCTTGCTCGGCCGCCCGGTCGAGCAGCGGCGGGAGCGCATCGGCCGCGTCGGGGCGCGCGGCCAGCAGACCGATGCTCGTGAACCGGCGCGGATAGTAGGAGGCGAACTCGTCCTCGTCGCGCTGTTCGATCTTGTGGAGGTTGAGCCCGGCGACCACGACGCCGCCGCGTTCGGCGACGAACGCGGCATGGTTGCGCGCGCCGTACACGGCGCTCAACGTGGTGGAGTCGCTCAGGAACGGCGCGACCTGCGGCAGGCGCGGCAAACGCCGGTCGAGCGCGCAACGCGCGGCCGCCTGCGCATCGGCGATCGATTGCAGCGTGGACAGATCGCGACGCTCGGCCGGCCGGATCAGATCAGGCATGGATGGTGGAATCAGCAAATCAGGAGAAGTGGCTGTGGTACGTGGCGCGCAATGGCTGGTACGTACAGCGGCCTCGGAAGGCCAGACCGTCATGCCGGCGTAAACCGGCATCCAGTTTAGCGGTCACGCATCACGTGAATCCGCGCGTGTGTCACGCCCTGGTCAAGCCTCTGGATGCCGGCTAAAACCATGCCGGCATGACGGGCTGGTATCTGAACCGTCTGCGAAGCGGGGCGCGCCGAATCCGAAGCGTGCGTCAGCCGCCCGGCGGGGTTTCGGCGGCAGCGGTCTTGCTGCCGATCTCGACCAACTGGATCTGCGTCTGGTAGCGCTTGCCCTCGATTTCGAGCTTGCCGTTGGCGTAATAGCCGCGCGAGCCGGTTTTGAACTGCTTCGGCGCGACCAGGAGTTTTCCAATCACCGTGCCGTCGGGCGTCTTGAGTTCGGCGATGATATCCATCTATTCTCCCACCTTGTCCAGGTATTCCTTCACCGGCGGAATGGCGTACAGCTTGGCGCGGAAGTAGTCGTTGACCAGCTGCGCCACATCCAGCCGCGCCTCGTCGAGCGCGCCGGCCCAGTTGGGGCCGGCGGCGATGCGCCCGGTCGCCACATCGCGCAACTTGAGCATCGCCATGACGATCTTCGTTTCCAGCGGTCCCTCCGCTGCCGAGACGACCGTCTCAATCAGCTTGTCGATTTCCTCGACCGACACGACGACTTCCGCGTTGGATTTGCCATGCGCCTCTTCGAGCGTGTCGAGCAGCGCCCAGACCTGGTAGAGGCGCGCCGCCGGCTCGTCGAACAGTTCGCGGATGAAGACCGCTTCCTCGTACCGGCCCGTCAAGCGGAAGATGTTGTACATGCGCTTGGCCGCCTTGCCGAAGTTCGGTTTCTCGCGGACATAGTGCATGATCTCGTGCTCCAGTTGGCCGACGTAGTTGTCAAGCGCGTCGGGCGAGACCTGTTTGCTCAGCTTGGTGAACAGCGGGATCGACGCGGCGTCAAGGTACACTTCCTGGAAATACGGATCGAGGAAGCCGTCGAGCGGCGTGATCGTGCCGTCGGGCGCTTCCCAGGTCACGTCGAGCTGGTTGGTCGCGCTGGTCACGCGCGACTGCTCCGGCTCGGCCACCAGCCAATCGATCTTGCACCAGCCTGGATCGCGCGACGCCTCTTCCCAGGTGACGGTCAATGGCTTGCCATCGGTCGTGAAGCAGTCGATGCGCCCCGCCTCGACATGTTCCGCGCTCCAGCGGATTGTCGAGCCTTTCTTGTATGTCTTGTTGTCCACGACGACATCGGCCGGGTAGCGGCCAATCTTGCCTTCGACGAACTGGTAGTTGGGGCCGCGCAGGCGCGAGAGCACCTTGCGGCGCATGACGTCGCCGGCCTTGAGGCAGGCCGCTTCGCGGGTGGGCGCGGCGATGTTGACGCGCTCGAAGTAATCGCAGTCGCCGGGGTACAACTGCACGCGCGACTGCGCCGCGCTGCCCGAGAGCGAAAGCGCCGTCTCGACGCCGTCCTCGCCGGGGATACCGACCAGGGCGCCGATGCGGCGGTAGCGCTCCAGGTCGCTGGTGTCGAAGTCGAGCATCGTGACGTTGAAGCCGTACACGCCGGACTGCTCATCCACCGTCATCTGGCCGCCGGCGCTCTGCGTGGCGGCGATGGCGGTCAACCACTGGATCGCCTCGGACTCGTGCAGTTCGACGCCGAGACGGCGAGCCGCGTCCACAATATGCGCAATTTCGATACGGGTTCCGGGCTGGGTCATAGGTTCACCTGGCAGAGGGATGCCGTGCCCTGCGGGCCGGTGTCGCCATTATACCATGCCGGGCGCAAAAACCGACCCGCTGCCGGCGAGGCAGCGGGTATCGTCTTGATGAGGCAAAAATCATCCACGAAGCGACACGAAGGAACACGAACAAAACCAGGACCCAGCAATTCTCATTTTGGAGTCTGGCCACCAAGCTGCCCCCTCATCCCCTGGCCCCTTCTCCCCCGCGCACGGG
>JACRMK010000085.1 GCA_016235055.1 Chloroflexota bacterium
CCGGTGCGCCCCTACCGGGTATGACCCCCATCACTGGTATGCGCAAGACGTAGGGGCAGACCTGCGTGTCTGCCCTTTGCACGTCACGCAGGCGCACACGCCGGTGCGCCCCTACCGGGTATGACCCCCATCACTGGTATGCGCAAGACGTAGGGGCAGACCTGCGTGTCGGCCCTTTGCGCGTCACGCAGGCGCACACGCCGGTGCGCCCCTACGTCATCCCGGCAATTCCTGGGTGCCCCCCATCCCCGGCCGCACGATTGAGCCGTTTAACGAGCATCAGCACGTTGCCGCCATGCGGGTCGGTCGTGTAACGCAGTTCGTCGGTCAGGTGGCGCACGAGATGCCAGCCAAGCCCGCCGATTGGCCGCGCTTCCCAGTCGCTCGTCAGGTCGGGCGGCGGCGCCTGCGCGGGGTCGAACGGCTGCGCGCGGTCTGCGATCGTCAGCGTCACGCGCGACGGCTCGCACGCGACCACGACGCGCAGCGGGCCGGGCGGCATCCCGGCGTAGCCGTGGCTGACGATGTTCGTGGCCACCTCGTCAAGGACGACCAGCCAGTCGAAGACGGCCGCCTCGGGCACGCCCGCGCCGCGCAGGGTCTGCTCGACGAAGTCGCGCAGGCGGTCGAGGTTTTCCGGCCGCGCGTCGACGGTCAGCGCAGGCCACTCAGCCGCATCGCCGCCCGTCATCGTGTTAAACGCCGAAACTGGCCACGGCGGCATCCACCGTCGGGAAGTTCTTGAGAATGCCGGTGAAACCACTGAGCTCCAGCACTTTGTAAACGCCGCTCTGCGCAGCCGCCAGCCGCAGATCGCCGCCGTGCTGGCGCACGTCCTTCACCGCAGCGAGCAGAGTACGCAGGCCGGCGCTGCTCGTATAGTTGAGCGCCGACAGGTCGGCAACCAGATGATGCTGCCCGGCCGTGATTTGCGCGCTCAGGAACGCGCTCAACTGCGGAGCGGTCAGCGTGTCCATGCGGCCACTGACGGCGAAGACGAGTACCGTGCCGCGCTGCGTGCTTATGATTTCCATGGTAGGGCGCTCCTGGCGTGCGGGTGGCACATGCAAGTGCGCCGGCACGCGTGATGCGGCTGATTATATCACCACGAAAAATGCAGACCAATCAGACAATAGACGATGCCGCACAGATCGACGCCAATTCAGCCTGGCCCACACATAGAATAGACTGCATAGTCCGCGGCCTCGACCGTTGATTCAACAGTCACGGTGATGTCGTCCTGACCGCGCAATTCATGCTGCGTGAAACGGACTGGCGGCAGTTCCTACACGCCATTCAGCAACTGGTAATCTGGCATGGCGCCCTCGTCGACACAAAGCTTAAAACCAGTTTGCCAGATTATGGCTAACCTGTTTCCCGTTAAAGTCGGGAGAGCCATCGACTGGCAATCCAAACACGCCCACCCGCCCGCTCGCAGGACGGACGTGTAGCTTACGCACGTTGGCCGAAAGCGCGGTTGACGCCTTACACGGCGCCCGCAGCGGGATTCGCTCGTATGCTATAATCCCTCTATGTCCGATTTACCGACAATTCGCTGTAGCATCGGCATCACAGCTTATAACGAGGAGAAGAACATTGGCCGCCTGCTCGATGCGCTGCGCGAGCAGGAGCTGCTGCACGTCGTTATCGGCGAGATCATCGTCGTTGCCAGCGGCTGCACCGACGGCACCGTGGATGTGGTGCGCGCCCGCATGGCGACCGACCCGCGCGTCAAGCTCTTTACGCAGGAGAAGCGCGAGGGCAAGACCTCTGCGATCAACGTCTTCCTGGCCAACGCGCACGAAGAGATCTGCGTGCTGGAAAGCGCCGACACGCTGCCCCGCTCCGATACCATCGAAAACCTCGTCAAGCCGTTCTTTGACTCGAAGATCGGCATGACCGGCGCGCAGAAAGTCGCCGCCAACACGCCCGACCACATCATCGGCTACTTCTCGCACCTGCGCCTGAAGCTGGAGCATTCGCTCTGCCTCGAAATCCCGCGCCTCGGCGAGTTGATTGCCTTCCGCAAGGTGCTGGACGGCATCCCGCGCGACGTCTCCATGGACGAAGCGTTTGTCGAGGCGATCGTCATCCAGCGCGGCCTCGAAGTGCGCTACGCGCCTGATGCCGTCGTGTTCAGCATGGGCCCGCAGACCGTCAACGACTTCATCGTGCAGCGCCGGCGCAACTACGCCGGGCACCTGCACCTGCGCCACAAATACGGCTATCGCGTCTCGTCGCTGGACTCGGGCCGCGTCATGCGGCTGGCGTTCGAGGAGATCTGGGGTGCGGTGCGACTGATCGGCGTGCTGGGTGTGCTGGCGACGGTGGAGTTCTGGGCGCGCCTGCTCGGCACCTACGACTACTATTTCCGCGGCCGCAAGCACGAAGTCTGGGAGATTGCCAAGACGACCAAGCAGTTCGATGCCGACCCGGCGCAGGCGGCCACCGATTCTCCCGGCGAACTGGGCAAAGGAGCGGCCCGATGACCATACGCGAAGCGCCGCTGATGCGGCTCCAAATGACCTACGACGAGTATCGCCGCTGGGCCACGGAAGACGTCCTCGCTGAATGGATCGATGGAGAGGTCTTCGTCCATATGCCGCCTAAAGAGATCCACCAACGCATGGTCAAGTTTCTGGAGCGCTTGCTCGATCTCTTTGTCCGCCTGTTCGATCTTGGTCTGGTGCGTATCGCGCCGTTCGAAATGCGGATCGGCGGCAACGCCTTTGAGCCGGACGTGTTTGTGCTCAAGCGAGAGAACTGCCACCGACTGACCGATGAGCGACTCGATGGCCCGGCCGACTTGGTCATCGAAATTGTGTCGCAGGGCAGCGTCGGGCATGATCGCGACGTGAAGTTCCGCGCTTACGAGGCCGCCGCCATCCCCGAATACTGGATCATCGACTCGCGGCCCGATCATCGCCGCGCCGATTTCTACCGCCTCGACGAGCACGGCATGTACCGGTTGTTTGCCACCGAGGACGACGAGCAGGTGCGTTCCACCGTGCTCACCGGCTTCTGGTTCAAGCCGGCCTGGCTCTGGATGGACGATGCGCCCGCCCCGCTCGATGCGCTGTACGAAATGGCCGGCGTGCCCGGCGACCTGGCCGCACAGGTGCAGGCTGCCCTGCGCAAGGGACTCCAGCCGGACGCCTGATCACCGCGCATGCGACAACATCTCTTCACTGCGTTCAAAATCATCATCAGCGTCGGGCTGCTCGGCTTTCTGGTCTGGCGCGTCGGGCTCGCCGAACTCGCCGCCATCGCCGCCTCGACCGACTATCGCTTCCTGCTGGCGGCCATCGTGTTGTGGACCGGCTCGGTCATCTTCAGCGTCTGGAAGTGGGACGTCATGCTGAAGGCGCAGGGCATCCAGGTCCCGTTCCGCGCCCTGATGGCGCACTACTACATCGGCCTCTTCTTCAACAACTTTCTGCCGATGGTCGGGCAGGACGTGGTGCGCGGCTACGGCATCGCGCGCTACACCGAGCGCGCGCACGAAGTGGCCATATCGGTGCTGGTCGACCGGCTGGTCGGGCTGATCGCCTTCATCGTCGGCGGCGCGGCTATGAGCGTTGTCATTGTCACGGTGTACGGCCGCACCGACATGACGCAGTTTGCCGTCATCACCTGCGTGATCGCGGCGGGCGTGCTGGCGGCGTTTGCCATGCTGCTGAGCCGCCGCCTGCGCGGGCTGGCCGAGGTCCTGTTTCACCTGCCGCTGCTCAAGATCATGCTACCGACCTACCAGAAACTGTCGGAGGCATTCCTGCCCTACCGGAACAATCTCGGCGTGCTGGTTTTCGGCTGGGTGCTGGCCACGCTTTCGATGGTGGACACGCACTTCGTCAACTGGCTCGTCAGTTTCGCCGTCAAGGCCGACGTCGGGCTGGAGTACGTCTTTCTTTTCAATGCCCTGGTCGTGTTCGCGCCGCTGATCATCCCGTCGCTCGGCGGGCTCGGCGTGACGCAGGGCGCGTTCGTCGTCCTGTACGCCACGCTCGGCAAGGCGACCACCGACGAGCACGCCTTCGCCATGGGCCTGATGATGCAAGTCGTGGTCATCCTCTCCTCCCTGCCAGGCGCGCTCGTCTGGCTCCAACAGCGCGACCGCAAGGGCGCGTAGGCCGCCATCGCCGGAAAGCGCCGGCCACTCCCATGCTGCTCGCCATCGACCTCGGCACCGCCGCCCTGAAAGCCGGTCTGTTCGACGCGGACGGCCACCCGCGCCGTGTCGTGCGCCACGCCTACCCGCTGCAGCGCACCGCCGACGGCGGCGCGGAACAGCACGCCGCCGATTGGTGGAGCGCGCTATGCGACGCCACCGCCGAGCTGTTTGCGCACGACCGCCCCGGGGACGTTACGGCGGTTTGCGTCATCGGCCAGGGCCCCACGCTGGTCATCTGCGATGACGACCTGCGCGACCGCGCCCCCGCCCTGACCTGGGCTGATACGCGCGACCATGCGGAGCGTCGCCGCCTGTCGGCCATGCTGGGCTACGACGTCTCGACCTATGCGCTGCTGCCGCGCATCTCGTGGCTGGCGCAGGCGCAACCGGCCGCCTTCGGGCCCGGCGCGCATGTCATGCAGGCGTACGATTTCATCGCCGCACGCCTCGCGGGGGGACCGTTCGCATCGCAGTTCGGCGCGTGGCCGCCGTTCTCCACGGATGAGTTCGCGCGCGCCGGCCTGGATCCTGCCTGGATTCCGCCGGTGCACACGATGGGCACGGTGGTTGGCGTCACGCGCGGCGCGTGGCACGCGCAGTCCCATCTGCCGGCGGGCATCCCGGTCATCGCCGGCGTGTACGACTCCGTCTCGACGACGATCGGCGCGGCGCTCGTTGAGCGCGGACGCGCCTGCGACTTCGGCGGCGGCTCCGGCGGCTTCGGCGTCGTCTGCGACGCGCCGCTGTCCGGCCCCGGCGTCGGCGCGTGGCCCGGCGTGGTGGACGGCCAGCACCTGATTGGCGGCGCGACCGCCAGCGCGGGGCTGACCATGGACTGGTTCGCGCGCACCTTTGGCGGCCGTGAAGAGTTTCGCAGCACGCTGGCGCAGGCTGCCGACGTGCCGTCCGGCGCCGAGGGGCTGATCTTCCTGCCATACCTCGCCGGCGAGCGCGCGCCGCTTTGGGACGATGAGCTGCGCGGCGCGTTCGTCGGGCTGGCGCTGCATCACCGGCGTCCGCACCTGGCGCGCGCCGTGTGCGAAGGCATCGCCTGCGGACTGCGGCACATCGCGCAGATCGTCGCGGCAGCCGGCGGCCATACGGAGGAACTGCGCGTCTGCGGCGGCACCGCACGTTACGAACTGCTCAATCAGATCAAGGCCGACGTGCTCGGCGTGCCGGTACTGGTGCCGCGCGTGGTCGACGCCTCCCTGCTTGGCGCGGCGATCATCGCGGCGGTCGGCACCGGCCGCTACGCCGACTACGCCAGCGCGGCCGAGCGCATGGTCCATATCGAGCGCGGGCTCAGGCCGGACGAACGGGCACACACCGTGCACGACGCCCAGTTCGATGAGTTCCTGCGCCTGACGGCGCTGCGCATTCGGTAGCGTCTACTTCCCATGACCCGGTCGCTTTCCACCGCCAGCCTCAACCAACGCCGCGAGGCGCGCTACCGCCGCAAAATGAACCTGCGCGTCAAGACGCCAGACGAGGCCGTGGCGTGGATCAACGAGGCCGGCTTCTCGTTCCTCTTTCCGATCCAGAACGTCGAAATGCCGTCGCTGTGGGATGCCATCGCCGGGCGGGTCAAGGAAGTCACAAGCGAGCATCACGGCTACGAGATCGAGCGCACCTGGGGCTGGAAAGACGCGTTGATGGACAAGCAGCGCTGGTATTACGGCAAGTTGCTGCGCGTCAAGGCGACGATTGTCGCGCTCGATTTCCTGCCGAACTTCTACGCGCTCAGCGAGAACTACGGGGACTACCAGCACGACTATCTCGAAGTCTACCGCGACGGGCGACTCTCGGCGGAGGCCAAAACGATATACGAGGCGTTGCTCGCGCACGGCGCGCTGGACACGGTGCGCCTGCGCAAGGAAGCGCATATGGCCGCCGAGAGCAGCAAAGCGCGCTTCGAGCGCGCGCTGACCGAGTTGCAGACCGATCTCAAAATCCTGCCGGTCGGCATCGCGGAGGCGGGTGCGTGGCGCTACGCGTTCGTGTACGAGGTGTTGCCGCGCTGGCTGCCCGGCGTGCCGCTCGCCGCGCAGTCGATCGGCCGCGCCGATGCGCGGCGAGCGATCCTGCACCGCTATCTGCAGAACGTGATCTATGCTGCGCCGAAGGCCGCCGCGCGGGTGTTCGGCTGGTCGCCGGCCGACACGCTCAAGGCGGCCGAGTCGCTGGCCGCCGACGGGCTGATCCAGCTCGATGCAGCCATCAATGGCATCGCCGAACCGCAGATCGTAGCGGCGTAGGCTTCAACTCGCCGCCGGCATGTTCCACGCCACGACGAGCATCCACAGCATAACCGCCAGCGCGAGCAGGCGCTCGGCCAGGCCGAACAGCGGCCAGTGTGCGGCCCACACGAGCGCAGCAAACACCAGCGCGGCCAGCGCGAAGAGCGCCAGCGCGCGCAGCAGGCCACCAATTGGCGGCCAGCGCGGGTCGCGCGGGATGATTGGCGTCAGCACGCCGGTCGCCACAGTCATGGCAGTAAACGCGACGATCGCGGACGCGCGGTGCGCCCACCCGCCAGGCGACAGCGGCAGTTCGATCGTCGGCACGTCGGGCGGGATGAGCGCGGTGATGCCAAATCCGATCGCGGTCACGATCAGCAGCGCCTGACTCCAACGCGTGGCGCCCGACACCGCCAGCACACGCGGCAACCGGTGCGCGAACAGGGCCAAGGTCAACGCCGCCACGAGTATCGCCGCGCGTGCGATCAGGCTGTAATCGCCGTTCAGGTACTGGCTGATCGTGCGCGCCAACGGGTCAATATCGGGACGCAGGACGTGCAGCAGCGCGATAGCGCCGCCCGCAAACAGTAGCAGCGCCGCCAGCGGAACCGAGAGCCGGTTTCGAATTGATGTCACAGTTGTCTCCTCACGAGGAATAGATTGGAACCGGCGCGCCCGCGAGACCCGACGCCGAAACGCGCGAGGCTGCCCGGCGCGCCATACCGCTATTGTAGCGGGTGCAGCGTCTCAAGGCAACGCATGCGTGAGCGAAATTATGGTAGAGTAGGCGCCGGCCACATGAAATTCGTGTTACAATGGGGTCGGTTGACGAAACGCGCACGGCACCCTGGGGAGGGAAAGATGACTGCCGAATCTGCGAGCCGCCACGGCTACCTGTTGCTGGCGGACATTTCCGGCTACACGTCGTATGTGGCCGGCACCGAACTCGACCACGCCCAGCAAATCTTGAGCGATTTGCTGGAAACCATCATCGAGAAACTGACCTCGGTGCTGACGCTCTCCAAGCTGGAAGGCGACGCCGTCTTTTGCTACACACCGGAGAGCCACGTCCAGCGCGGCGAAACGGTGCTGGAAGTCGTCGAGAGCGCGTACTACGCCTTTCGCGACCGTGCCGTATCCATGCGCCGCAGCACGACCTGCACCTGCAAGGCGTGCAGCGCCATCCCGACGCTCGACCTCAAGTTCATTGCCCATCACGGCGACTTCATCCTTCAGAGCGTAGCGAACCGGATTGAACTGATCGGTTCGGACGTCAATCTCGTCCATCGTCTGCTGAAGAACCATGTCGCGGAGGCCACCGGCTGGCGCGGCTACGCGCTTTTCACCGAGCGCTGTCTTGAGCACATGGGCACGCGCCCCGACGAACTGCGCTCGGCGATCGAAAACTACGAGCACCTCGGCGACGTGCAGACCCACTGCATGGATCTGCACCCCATGTACGAGCGGATGCTTGCCCAGCGACGCGTGCAGGTCACGCCGCAAGAAGCGCTCTACACCTATGTCGGCGAGTTCGACGCGCCGCCGCCCGTGGTATGGGACTGGCTCAATGACGTGCAATGCCGCGGGCAGTGGATGCCCTATGGCTTGTGGAGCGCATTCCTGCGGCCCGGCGGCCGGCGCGGCGCGCCGGGCGCGCGCAACCATTGCGCGCACGGCAAGGGCGTGATGGTCGAAACGGTGCTCGACTGGCGCCCGTTTGAGTACGTCACCGTCGAGGCCATCGACCTCGGCAAGACGATGCGCCGCACGATCCATTTTGAGCCGCTCGATGGCGGCACACGCACGCGCACGACGCATTTCGTCACGGCGGCGAAGCTGCCGTTGCCGCGCCTGATTATGAAGCCGCTCTTTGCCCGCGCCATGGAGACGGAGCTCAAATACACCGAGTCATTTCAGGCCGCCGCGGCGATGCTTAAGGAAACCTACAAGCCGGACGGCCCCGCCGCGTAACCAGCCGCATCCGCCGGCGCGCCGCGACTGCCCGCGCGGTCACCGTCGCTCGTTCAGACCCGAAGGGTTTCTGGCGTGTTGTTCGTGGTGGGGGCGTTCCCGCAAAACCATTCGGGTCTGCGCCATCATTCAACCCGGTCCGGCCAGCACCGGACCACTATGCGAGACGCAATCCTCCGAAAGTCACCTGCTGTACCCGAGCCGCAAAGTAGTTGCAGTCCGTCAATGCCGTTGCTATAATCGCTGGGATAGGTGATTCCCACGCGAAAGGCGACTGAATGAACTTCCTCTCCCATCTCGAATGTCCCAAGTGCAAGACTCGGCACGACGCGCACAAGCCGCAGAATCTGTGTGTCAATTGCGCCGCGCCGCTGCTCGTCCGCTACCGGCTCGACGAGGCGAAGCACGCGCTGGCGCGCGACATTGTGCGCGACCGCCCCCGCTCGATGTGGCGGTATAAGGAGCTCCTGCCGGTGCAGAACGACCGCAACATCGTGTCGCTCGGCGAGGGCTTCACGCCGATGCTGCCCGCCGCCGGCACCGGCAAGGCGATCGGGCTGGCGCATCTGATCATCAAGGACGAGGGACTGAACCCGACCGGCACATTCAAGGCGCGCGGCGCCAGCGCCGGCGTCTCGCGCGCGAAGGAGCTCGGCATCCCGGAAGTCGCCATGCCGACGGCGGGCAACGCCGGCGGCGCATGGGCCGCGTACTGCGCGGCGGCCGGCATCAAGGCGCACATCGCCATGCCGCAGGACGCGCCGGAGATCAACAAGCTGGAGTGCCAGATCTATGGCGCGGACCTGACGCTCGTCAACGGGCTGATCAGCGATGCCGGCAAGTTGATCGCGCAGGGCGTCAAAGAGCATGGCTGGTTCGACACGGCGACGCTGAAGGAGCCTTACCGGATCGAAGGCAAGAAGACGATGGGCTACGAGATCGCGGAGCAGTTGGGCTGGCGCTTGCCCGATGTGGTCATCTACCCGGCGGGCGGCGGCGTCGGCATCATCGGCATCTGGAAAGCGTTCGGCGAGCTGGTCACGCTCGGCTGGGTATCACCGAAACCGGTGCGTTTCGTGGTCGCGCAGGCGGCCGGCTGCGCGCCGCTGGTGAAGGCATTCAAAGAGCACCGCGCCGACTCGGAGTTTTGGAACGGCGCGGACACGCTCGCTTCGGGGTTGCGAGTGCCGAAAGCGCTCGGCGACTTCCTCGTCCTGCAGGCGCTGGCCGAGAGCGACGGCACCGCGATCGAGGCAACCGACCCGGAGATGCTGTCGGCGATGAAGCTGGTCGCTCGCGCCGATGGCATGTTCATCTGCCCGGAAGGCGCCGCGACCATCGTCGCCGCGCAGAAGCTGCGCCAGTCGGGCTGGCTGAAAACCGGCGAAGAGGTCGTGCTGATCAACACCGGCGCCGGCCTGAAATACCCTGAGGCCACGCGCGACGCCGTGAAAGCCTGACAGATCACGCTCGTTCAGTCTGCAGACAGATAATCAAAGCCCCGCGAGGCCAACAAACCTCGCGGGGTTTTCCTGTCATGTAGTGAAGAGCCATTCCAACCGCTAACGGAAAGACGGAATTGGCGACTCCAGATTATTTATACTGTTTCACTTTGCTCATGCCCTCATGTTTGTTACGCGAATACTGGATTTGCCCCCTCATCCCCTGCCCCTTCTCCCCCACAAACCGGGGAGAAGGGATACTCCTGCGGTACACACTCTGTTCGTTCGCAACGGCAAATTGAGAATTGCTGCCAGCGACCCCCTGCAGTTGCAGAATCCGAAATGTCGCTCTACAATCTGCCGGTCTGTCAATCCGCGACACGGAAGGACGGTCGCGTGCCAATCGACCGTCGCCGTTGCGGGAATCAATTACCCAGGGAGGGTAACGATGGCGATGATGAAAGCCGTGCGCATCCGAGAGTATGGTCAATCGAGCGTGCTGCACTATGAGGACGCGCCGCTTCCCAGCGTGCGCGAGGGCGACGTGCTGGTGCGCGTGCATGCGACCAGCGTCAATCCGTTCGACTGGAAAGTGCGCGCGGGATATCTGAAGGAATACATTCCGCTCACGCTGCCCACCGTCGTGGGTTGGGACTTCTCGGGCATCGTCGAGGCCGTCAGCGCCGGCGTCACGACGCACAAGGTCGGCGACGAGGTCTACGGGCTGGGCGATGTGATGCGCGACGGCGCCAGCGCGGAGTATATCGCCGTGAACGCGGCCCGCGCGACGCCGAAGCCGAAGTCGTTGAGCCACGCCCATGCAGCGGCAGTCCCGTTGGCCGCGCTCGCGGCCTGGCAGGCGCTCTTCGAGCATGCGGACGTGAGGGCAGGCGCGCGTGTGCTGGTGCACGCCGCCGCGGGTGGTGTCGGCAGTTTTGCGGTGCAGTTGGCAAAGTGGAAGGGCGCGTACGTTTTCGGGACGGCCTCCACACGCAATCAGGAGCTGCTGCGCTCGCTGGGCGTGGACATGCCCATCGACTACACGACCACCCGGTTCGAGGATGTCGCGCGCGACATCGATGTGGCCGTGGACACGGTCGGCGGCGACTACGAAGAACGCACGGCGCGCATCTTGAAGCCGGGCGGGATGCTCGTCTCCATTATTAGCCCGACCGCCGTCCCGATCGCCGAGGCGTTCGGCGCGCGCGGCAAGTTCTTCGGCGCGCAGAGCAATCACTCGCACCTATCCGAGATCGGCGCGCTGCTCGATGCACAGACGATCAAGCCGGTCATTGACCGCCTCCTGCCGCTGAAAGAAGCGGGCGCCGCGCACGATCTCGTGGCCGGCGGCCATACGCGCGGCAAGGTCGTGCTGCAGGTCGTGGCGTAGGGTTCACTGCCGAAAAAGGGAGGAGCCGACCGGTCTGGTGACCGGTCGGCTCTTTTTCATACACGCCGCCCGCGCCATGCGGAGCGCGGTTGGCTAGCCTTCGTGGTCCAGGACGAGTTCCCCCACCGCTCCGGGCGGCACGCCGTGCGCCGGGTCGTGCCCGACGCCTTCCAGGAAGTTCTTCCTCATCCACACGTCGTGCGGGTCCGTCGACTTCATGAAAGCTTCCATCGCCTCGGGCAGGTTGTCCGCCTCAAGGTAGACGACGAGGACGTGCTTGCCGTTGACCTCGTGGAGCCACGCCTTCTCCCGCTTGTAGCCATGCTTGGTGCGCGTGCGGTGATGATGGTGCTTCTGCTCCTCGCGCGTTTCCTTGCCCCATTGCCGCAAGTGGTCCACCTTGTCTTCTGCGACCGGAACCAGCATTGAGATAGATGCCACGACTCCCTCCCCTTAAAGTGAAATTTGCCGTGCCACGGCAAGTTTAGTGAATGTATCAGCCCGTGGAATCTTTGTCAAACGCCCGTTTACCAGGCTCGGGAAGCCACTGCGCGGAGTGATGGTCAGTGCGGCGACACATCGCTAACGCGCACGCCGAGACGTTTGGCCAGTCCTTCTTTGCCCCAGCGCATGACGACGTTATGGTTGTAAACGAACGCCGGCTTCAGCAGCGGTGCAAACGTGTTCATCCACGGTACATTGGTGCGCACCGTCCAATCGTATTGCAGCAGCGTCCCCGCGCCGTCGCGCGTGAACGTCCAGAGGCCGGTGCCTTCGAGTTCGCCGCGCGCCTGTCCCTCAATGATATGTAGCGGCTCGATGCGGGTGAGCTTGATGTCAAACGTGAAGCCGTATGGCAACTGCGTGCGCCAGGTCAGGCGCAGGTCGCGGCCAAGGAACATCGGCGGGTCCCCTTCCGACAGCATCTGCACCCGCGCCACAGCGCGCCACCACTGCGGCCAGTTGGGCGAATCGACGATGACGTCCCAGACACGCTCAAGGGGCGCGGCAATCTGCCAGCGTGTTACAAACGAGTAGTCAGTCATTGTGCTGACCCCTGCGCCATGAGCAGTCGGCCCAGCCAGATCCACCAGATGGGGCCGGCGATAACCGACGTCAGACCGCCGGAAAGGAGGATGAGTGGCTGAATGGACAGCGCGGTTGCAACGAACAACACGATCAGCAGGATGGCATTAGCCATTCCCAGCACGCCAAGATTGCGCGGCAGGGTAGCATTGTGCGCGATCCGCCAACTGAACAGGAACGAGACCAGTCCGACCACGCCAAAAGTCGCCACGCCTGCCGGATCCACCTGCGACGGGAGCAGGCGCGCGGCTTCGATCGCTGCGCGCGCGGGCGCTTCCGCCGTGCGCAGGGCATTGACCAGCAGTGCTTGATAAACACCATGCGTCAGTGTCACGAACGCGGCCGCAATGCCCAGCAGCAGCGCCCACAACGCATATCCGTCTTCGCCGCTGCCCTTTACACGCTGGTACAGCGCGACATAGGCGGCGCTGGAGAACACGCCGCTGGCCGCCAGAATACTCCAACTGCCGAACGCGCCAATGAACGGCGACTGCGGCTGAATCGCGAGAAAGAAGACCGCATAGGCGATCGAGAGCACGCCGACCAGCACCGCCGCCCACCCACCGAGCCGCGCAAACGATTTGTCCACAATTCCCCCTTCGCTTAATGGATTCGACGAGACGCGCGCCACATATTCGACAGGCATCGCATCCAAACACTCATACGCGCTTTGCTTCCGGCCCGGCGTCTGCGCTGCCTTCAGTCGCCATGCGCTCGGAGAGGCGGCGCGGCGCGCAGTCGTAGCTCGGCTTATACTTGTACAAACCGTCGAGCATCGCGGGAAACCGTTTCTTCATGATCGGCCGCGGCCGCGGCCGCGGCAGCTTCACCAGGTCAATGTAATGCCTGGTGCGCGTGCGGCGGCCGTCGTCCAACGCTTCAAACGTGATCGTGCGCCGCATCGCCGTCCCGCCATCCGTCATTTCGGACGTGATGTAGTCAAAGGGCCGGACGTCGAGCAGCGTTTCGACCGACGTGCCCTTGCCGTGGGCGCAGTGGTTGACCGCGCCTGGCGCGGTGCGTCCGCCGGGCCGGTGCTGCGCACCCCAGGTCAGACCCGGCGCCCACAGGTTGCGCAGGGCCGGATCATTCAGCCATTCCCAGACGCGCGACGGCGGCGCATCGAACTCCGCCATATAGGTATACAGCGCATCGGCCGCTGTCACGACGACCCGCCGGCGGGCGCGCAGTTCATCGCACAGCGCGCGCAGGTCGAGGCTGAAGGTGTCCACCGTGCCGAGGTATTCGTATTCCTCGGCGATTTGCCGCAGGCCGTCCGGCGACAGCCCAATGTGCGCCAGGCTGGGCGCGGTGAACAGGGCATAAGCCCGCCAGCCCGTCTGCTCGACCACGTGGTTCTTGAGCAAGCGGTGCGCCAGGTTCACATCCGAGCCGACCAGTTCGCGGGCGCCGGCGACCGTCTGCACGGCGAAATCGCCGTGATGGGTAATGAACTTCAGGTCGAGCGTGCCGATCGCGCGGCAGGCATTGCAGGTGCAGGTCGTGCTGTGGCGGATCGAATCGACCTTGTCGCGGAACGCCAGGTAGGTTGCTTCGATCATCTCCAGCACAGTCTCGCCGCGCCGGAAATCGGATTCGAGCCCGTAGCAGAATACGCAGTCGCCTTCCAGCTTGGATAGCGTCATGCCGCCTTTGAGCCGCCCGACGATCGTTTCCAGCAGTTCGCTCAGGATTCCCTGTGCGTGATCGAGCTCTGTGCCGGCCAGATATGACGTGTAGCCCGAAATGTCCGCCAGCAGGAGGTAGCCATGTTGGGTTGAGGTGCTCATCTTCATGCCTCGCGCTGCGCGCTCCCAAGTCGGCTAACAAGCTTCTGGAAATACTCCGTGCTACCGCCCGACCACGCTTTCATCAGCTGAGACATGCACACGCCGATCGTAGAGCAGATCGCGCCAGCGACCAGCGGCCACCCGGCGAGTGCCATCATGACAAACTCCCCGGCACTGACCATGGCACAATCACACAGTTGTACGGGCAACGCCACAAGAGGAAGCGACAGCGAAGGCTCGAAGCGCGCACGCGGACTGGCCGCGGCAAATCGGGTCGTAAGCGGAATGGTCGGCGGGTAGACGCCGTCCGTGTGGCACCACATCATCCCCCTCCCAGAAGCCTCTGTGCGCCAGTGTCCAAGAGACGGCGGAATTATAGCACGCTCGCGGCACATTGCGAATTTACTGGCGTAATCGCGCAGGGCCATTCAATTGTCATAGTGCATCAAGAAATTCCGAGGAAGCGGGCGCTGAGCGGCACACGACGCCGTCGAAGCGCGCGCATTTTCTTGCCCTTCGACAGGCTCAGGGCACGCTCGCTCAGTTCGTCAAGCGACTTTTGAATCGCCCTGGTAATCGCGGCAGTTCTCGTTTTGGAGTCTGGCCGCCAGTATCGCCCCCCTCTCATCCCCTGGCCCCTTCTCCCCCGCGCGCGGGGGAGAAGGGGCAAAGCTAACGGGGAGGTGCGCGGCGGCTGCGCCACCGCGCACCTCCCCTTGGATTCTCTCCCCCTCCCAACTTCGTTGGGAGGGGGTTGGGGGGAGGGCAGCAACAGCGACTCGTCGAACCGGTTTGTATGACAAGCACTTGAGGACCATCTCATGACAAGCCGGCATTGGAAAGTGTCCGTCCAAAGTCAAAATGAGAATTGCTGGCGCAATCGTTTTGCGTTTGCTATGCGAAAATGCTACAATCCTTCGCACCATTGTGAAGGATGCCACAAGCATGGACTGGTTCAGCATAACCCCACTCGGGCCCGGCCTCTGGCAGATCGCGGAGCCGATCGGGCGCATCGAGCCGCGCTTCGGCGTGGAAACCGTGAACATGCACCTGATCGCCGGATCGGAGCGCGCCGCGCTGATCGACACCGGCATGGGCGTCGCACGGCTGCGGCCGGTTGTCGAATCGGTCTGCGGCCTGCCCGTCACCGTCTACAACACACACTTCCACTGGGACCACAGCGCGGGCAACGACGAGTTTGAGCAAATCGCCATATACAAGGACGAAGTCAAACTGCTGGCCCGCCCACAGGACATGGCCGGCGTACGAGCGCAAATGGCGACGCCGGAGGTGCAGGCGATCCTGCCCGGCGATTTCGACAGCACCCAGTACGGGTTCCGTCCCACCGAGGCGCAGACCGCGCTCGCCGATGGCGACTGGATCGATCTGGGCGGGCGCAAACTGCAAGTCCTGCACACGCCGGGCCACTCCATCGGCCACGTCTCGTATTTCGACGAGGCCAATGGCCTGCTGTGCTCCGGCGACACTGCGTACCGCGGCCCGATGTACGCCTGCTTCCGCGGCGGCAGTCCGGCCGCCTTCACCGCCAGCGCGCAGCGGCTCGCCGCGCTGTCCGATCGCGTGCAGTTGATTCTGCCCGGCCACAACGAGACCATTCACGGCGGGGCGTTCCTGCGCGAGCTGGCCGCCGCCGCGCAGAGCGCGCTCGACGGCCGTGCGCCGCTCGACCCGCCCGACGATTTCATCGGCGGACGCGCCGCGCGTTTCGACGCGTTCTCCATCTGGCTCCCCAAGTAGGCAATCCCATGGGCTGGTTCGATATCAAGCCGGTCACCGGCACCGTCACGGCCATCATGGAACCGGGTCACGACGAGGAAGTGATCTCCTACCTCGTCACGGGCGTGGGCGTCGCCATCCTGGTGGACACCGGCATGGGCGTTGGCGACCTGCAGTATGAAGCGCAGCAACTGACGCGGCTGCCGCTCGCGGTCGTCAACACGCACGCGCACTACGACCACCGCGGCGAAAACTTCAAGTTCAGCCAGATCGCCATTCACGCGATCGAAGCGCCGGCGTTGGAACAGGAGTACGGCAACGACAAGCTGCGCGTCAAGGCGACGCCGAGGCGCTTTACCCGCCCGACACCGCGTGGCTTCTCGGCTGCAACATGGACTATCCCGCCCAGCAAAGCGACGCGCATCCTGCACGACGGCGACACCATCGATCTCGGCGATCGCGTGCTCGAGGTGCTGCACACGCCGGGCCATTCGCCGGGGCATATCTGCCTGCTCGACCGCACAGAGCGTTGGCTGATGACCGGCGACCTCTACTATCCCGGCAATCTGTTCGCGCACTTCGAGAACTCGGACATTCACCAGATGCTGGCCAGCGCGCAGCGACTGGCGGCGCTGCAGCCGGCCATCGACAACGTGCTGCCCTCGCACAACCAGACGCCGATGCCGGCGCACGAACTGGGCCGGCTGGCCGACGGGATCCAGCAGATCGTCGACGGCCGGGCGACCTGGGAAGCGCGGCACACCGAATGGGGGCCGGTCAAACGATACCCATTCGGATCGTTCGCGGTCTGGACCCGATAGGGCGCGGCACCCGGCGATTCTCCGTGTATTTTTACGGTGCGCCCGCCATAGCGCGCCGAACCCCATCCCACCAAGAGGAAGAGAAAACTATGCTACTTGTCGGAAGCAGCAACGCCCAGGTCGGATTTGAAGCCGGTATGCAGGTCCTGCGCGACGGCGGAAACGCCATCGACGCCGTCGAAGCAACCATTCGCCTCGTCGAATCGAATCCGGAAGACCACAGCGTCGGCTACAGCGGCTTGCCCAACGTGCTGGGCGAGGTCGAACTCGACGCCAGCATCATGAACGGCCACACGCTGGCCTCCGGCGCCGTCTGCGCCGTGCACAACTACGAGCACGTCATCAGCGTGGCCAAGGAGGTGATGCTGCGGCTGCCGCACGTCATGCTGGCCGGCCCCGGCGCGGAGCGCTTCGCCAAGGAGATCGGTATGAAGAAGCGCAACCTGCTGACGCCGGAATCTGAAGCGATCTACAAGGGCAAGGCCGGGCGCGAGGCCAACCAGCGCTACAACCTGCTGCGCGACCTGGTCAACAAGGCGACCAAGGACCCCCAGATCGCGGCCTCGCTCAAGGACTACCACGACGAGGTGTTCGGCACCGTCAACGTGATCGCCATCGACAAGCACGGCGACATCGCCAGCGGCGTCAGCACCAGCGGCTGGGCGTGGAAATACCCCGGCCGCGTCGGCGACTCGCCGATCATCGGCGCGGGCAACTACGCCGACAACCGCTACGGCGCCTGCGCTTGCACCGGCTACGGCGAGATGGCGATCCGCGGCGCGACGGCGCACTCGGTCGTGCTGTACATGAAGACCGGCAAGTCGCTGGTCGCCGCCGGGCGCGAGGCGATGAAAGACCTGCGCCGCCTGACCGTGCCGTTCCCGCCGGGCATGAACCTGGTGGCGATCGACGCGCAGGGCAAGCACACGGCGATGACCACCGAAACCGACCGCGCCGTGACCTACATCTACCAGACCGAGAAGATGCCGGAGCCGGCCCTCAAGCCGCGCATCGTCATTCCGCTGACCAAGAAGCAACAGAGCGCCGGCTAGGCCGCAAGGAGCAACCTATGGGCATCGCACTGCTTAAGCAACTGGTTGAGGCGCACGGCATCGCGGGGCGCGAAGAGCGCATCCAGCCGATCGTCATCGAGGCGATGAAGCCGCTGGTCGATGAGATCCGTATCGACGCGCTGGGCAACGTCGTCGGGCACAAACGCGGCGACGGCCAGACGCGCGCCGTCATCATGGCGCACATGGACGAGATCGGCTTCCTGGTCAACCATATCGACGACAAAGGCTTCCTGCGCGTGCTGCCGGTCGGCGGTTGGGACCCGCGCACGATGATGGCACAGCGCGTGATCGTGCACGGCCGCAAGGACCTGCCGGGCATGTTCGGCATCCCGAAGCCAATCCACATCTTGACCGACGAGGAGCGCCGCAAGGTGCTTCAGCTCAGCGACTACTACATCGATCTCGGCCTGCCGGTTGAGACGGTCAAGGCGCAGGTGCAGGTCGGCGACTGGGTGACGATGGACCAGGACCTGCTCGAGGTCGGCGACCTGTACTCGTCGAAGACGATGGACGACCGCGTCAGCGTGTACGTCATGCTGGAGGCGCTGCGCGCCGCCCGCTCGACCACCGCCGACATCTACGTTGTCGCCACCACGCAAGAGGAAGTCGGCCTGCGCGGCGCGCAGGTCGCCGCGTTCGGCATCATGCCGACCGTGGGACTCGCGCTCGACATCACGCTGGCGGTCGACACGCCCGGCGTGCCGGAACAGGAACATGTGACCCGGCTCGGCGCGGGCACCGCAATCAAGATCATGGACTCCTCGGCCATCTCCGACGCGAAGCTGGTGGACTTCTTCCGCCAGATGGCCGTCGAGCGCAACATCAAGCACCAGATCGAGATCCTGCCGCGCGGCGGCACCGACGCGGGCGGCATGCAGCGTGCAGGCGCCGGCGTGCCGGTCATCACCGTCTCGATCCCGACCCGCTACGTGCACTCGGTGGTCGAATCGGTACACAAGGGCGACCTGCAGGCCAGCATCGACCTGACGCAGGCGTTCATCGAGGACGCGCACAAGTTCAAGGGCCAGGCGGGCACGGTCAGTATCAAGTAGGTGCAGGCAGGCTAATCTTAGTTCACGGAACACGATGAAACGGGTATCGGTATTCGGTTCGGGGCAAGTGAAAGACGGCGACCCCGATTATGTTGAAGCACACGAGATGGGCCGCCTGCTGGCGGAGTCTGGCTACGCCGTGACCAGCGGCGGCTATTTGGGTGCGATGGAAGCCGTGTCACGCGGCGCCAAAGAAGGCGGCGGCACGACACGCGGGATCACGATGACGATCTTTGACCCGCGCCCGGCCAACCCGTGGGTGGACGAAGAAGAGAAGGTGATCGATTTCTTCATCCGCCTCGAGAAGCTGATTCACGGATCGGACGCCTACGTCGTCCTGCGCGGCGGCATCGGCACGCTGGTGGAACTGTCGCTGGCGTGGAGCCTGCTGCAGACGAACTGCCTGTCGCCGCGCCCGCTGGTCGTCGTCGGCGACGCGTGGGCGGCGCTGTTCGAGTCGTTCCGGCGGCACGCCATCGTGCGCGAGCGCGACTGGCAGCATGTCCAGTTCGTGCAGACGCCCGCCGAGGCGCTGGCGTTGATCGACCGGCACTTCAAAGCACAAGATCAATAGACCGGTACGGCGCTGTCCAGCGGCTACGGGCCGCTGGACGCTTAGCGCATCTCGGCTATGTCCTGTGCAGCGGGGTGTACGCCCCGCTCCGCGCCTGAGGCGCGGGCACAGGATGAAGGCCGAGACGCAGCGCCACCGGCATCATCACGAGGAGCTAAACGCATATGAAACAGACGGCAAAGAAGATCATCCTCGCCTATTCGGGCGGGCTTGACACGTCGGTGATCCTGCATTGGCTGAAAGCCAACCACCCGGGCGCCGAGGTGATCACGGTCACGGCCGACGTCGGCATGGGCAACGAACTCGACGGGCTGGAGGAGAAGGCCAAGAAGACCGGCGCCAGCAAGGCGTACATCCTCGACGTGCGTGAGGAGTTCATCACCGACTACATCTATCCGACGCTGCGCGCCGGCGCCGTCTACGAGCGCAAGTACCTGCTCGGCACGTCGTTCGCGCGGCCGCTGATCGCCAAGAAGATGGTGGAGATCGCGGAGAAGGAAGGCGCCGATGCCGTGGCGCACGGCGCCACCGGACGCGGCAACGACCAGGTGCGCTTCGACATGACGGTCATGGCGCTCAACCCGCGCCTGCAGATCATCGTGCCGTGGCGCGAGTGGAGCCTCAAGTCGCGCAAGGACCTGCTCGACTACTGCGACGAGAACGGCATCCCAACCACTGCCTCGCGCACCAAGATTTATTCGCACGACAAGAACCTGTTTCACTACAGCACCGAAGGCGGCCTGCTGGAAAACCCGTGGAACGAGCCGGTCGGCGACGGCATCTTCGAGATGACGATGGCGCCGGAGAAGGCGCCCGATCAGGCGACCATGATCGACATCGACTTCGAGGAAGGCTACCCGACCAAGGTCAACGGTCGCGAGATGCAGCCGGTGCAGATGATGGACTACCTGAACAAGGTCGGCGGCGAGAACGGCATCGGCCGCGTCGATCTGGTCGAGAACCGCCTGGTCGGCATGAAGTCGCACGGCATCTACGAGACGCCGGGCGGCACGATCCTGGTCGAGGCGCTGCGCGACCTGGAGACGCTGACGCTCGACCGCGACAGCGCGCACTTCAAGGAAGTGGTCGCGCTGCGCTACGCCGAGCTGGTCTACTACGGCCAGTGGTTCACCCCGCTGCGCGCCGCGATCGACGCGTTTGTCAACGTTCTGCAGAAGCGCACGACCGGCACCGTGAAGCTGAAGCTGTACAAAGGCAACGTCACGCCGGTCGCCCGCAAGGCGCCGCGCGGCCTGTATCGCGAGGACTACGCCTCGTTCGACGACGAGGAAGTATACAACCAGCACGACGCCGAGGGCTTCATCCGGCTGTTCGGTCTGCCGATGAAGATTCGCGCGCTGGTGGACTACAACATGCCGGCCATCGACGAAGTGGAGATGTACTCGCGCTTCAAGCGCGACTAGCCGCGTTGCCCGCGCGGCGCTGTTCAGCGGCTTCGGGCCGCTGAACGCTTAGCGCGTCTCGGCTATGTCCTGTGCAGCGGGGCGTACGCCCCGCTCCGCGCCTGAGGCGCGGGCACAGGATGAAGGCCGAGACGCAGCGGCCGCCGTATGCCGTTGACCAGACCCGAAGGGCATGCCCTTCGGGTCTGCATTATGCTGTTTCACGTTAACAATGTTCCCATTCGCATCGCGTGCTCCGGTCAAGATGTAACGCCACCCCCCTCTTCCCCTTGCCCCTTCTCCCCCAATTTGTGGGGGAGAAGGGGTACTGGGTATTGAGGATTGGCGCGGCGGCAGAGCCGCCGCGCCAATCCTCTTTGTTCTTTCCCCGCTCCCCGCTCGCGGGGAGGGGGCCAGGGGGAGGGGCAAGGCCTTTGGCCCGCCGCTTGAGATCATGCGATACTGAAAGGGGACGAGCTTATCGTGAAATGGCGTTATGTCTAACCTACCCGACGGGAGTTTGCCTTATGCCGCTCTGGGGTTCTGCTTTCACCAAACCAACCGCCGACTTGATGCGCAAGTTCCAGGATTCGCTGCCGTTCGACCGCCGCTGGTACGCCGAGGACATACGCGGCAGCCAGGTCTTCGCCAAAGCGATCCAGCAGATCGGGCTGATCAGCGCGGAGGAACTGGCGCAGATCCAGAACGGGCTGGCGCGCGTGCAGGCCGAGTTTGACGCCGGCACGTTCGCCATGCTGCCCAACGACGAGGACATCCACACAGCCGTCGAGCGCCGTCTGACGGAGTTGATCGGCGACGCCGGCAAGAAACTGCACACCGGCCGCAGCCGCAATGACCAGGTCGCCACCGACGCGCACCTGGCGATGCTGAAGACCGTCGCGCAGACGAGCGCGCAGGTGCTCGACCTGCAGCGCGCGCTGGTCGAGCACGCCACGGCGAACCCCGACGTGATCACCGCCGGATACACGCACATGCGCCGCGCCCAGCCGATCCTCTGGTCGCACTACATCATGTCGTTCTTCTGGATGCTCGAGCGCGACCGCGAGCGGCTGGCCGACCTGGCCAAGCGGACGAGCATGAGCCCGCTCGGCGCGGGCGCGCTGGCCGGCAATGCCTTCGGCATCGACCGCGAGCAGTTGCAGCGCGAGCTCGGCTTCGAGCGCATCTACGAGAACTCGCTCGACGCGGTCAGCGACCGCGACTTCGTCGTGGAGTACCTGTTCTGCGCCTCACTGATCGCCGTGCACCTTAGCCGGCTGGCCGAAGACCTGATTATCTACTCGACCGACGAGTACGGCTGGGCGCAGATCGATGACGCGTACTCGACCGGCTCCAGCATCATGCCGCAGAAGAAGAACCCCGACTCGCTCGAACTGATTCGCGGCAAGACCGGCCGCATCGTCGGCGCGCTGAGCGCCATGCTCGTCATGCTCAAAGGCTCGCCGTCCTCTTATGACAAGGACTACCAGGAGGACAAGGAGGGCCTGTTCGACACGGCCGATACACTGACTATGACGCTGCCGATCATGACCGACATCATCCACACGCTGGTCATCCGACCGGAGGGCATGGCGCGCTCGCTGGACGACGGCCTGCTGGCAACCGACGTGGCCGACTACCTCGTGCGCAAGGGCCTGCCGTTCCGCGAGGCGCACCACGTCGTCGGGCGGCTGGTGCGCGACTCGCTGGAACACCAGCGCCTGCTGCGCAGCTACACGCCAGCCGAACTGCTCGTCTTCTCGCCGAAGTTCGAGGCCGACGTCGCCGATGTGTTCGACTTCCGCAAGTCGGTCGAGCGCCGTAGCGCGACTGGCGGCACTGCGCCCGAGGCGGTCCGCAAGCAGATCGAGCGCGCCCAGGCGCGCCTGGCGCAGGCGGCCGTCTAGCCGATTGGCGCATGCGCCGAACGGCGGTAAAATTGCCCCGATACCGACACGGAGGAAGACCGCACCCATCATGAGCAACCCGAACGAGCAGGCCCCGTTAGAAATCAAGCGCGCGCTGATTGTCATGGCGCACCCGGACGATCCGGAGTTTGGCGCCGGCGGCACGAGCGCGAAATGGAGTAAGGAAGGCGTCGAGGTCGCGTACGTCATCGTGACCGACGGCTGCAAGGGCAGCGACGACCCGGAGATGACGTGGGAGAAGCTGATCCCGCTCCGCCAGGTCGAGCAGCGCGCCGCCGCCGCCGCGCTCGGCGTGAAGAACATTACCTTCCTGACACACCGCGACGGCGAGCTGGCAAACAGCCTGGAAGTGCGCCGCGACATCTGCCGCGAGATCCGCCGCTTCAAGCCCGACGTGGTGCTGACGCACGACCCGACGACGCGCTACGGCTTTCCCGGCTTCATCAACCACAACGACCACCGCGCCAGCGGCGACGCCACGCTCGACGCGGTGTTCCCCGCGGCCGGCAACCGGCTGTACTTCCCGGAACTGCAGGCGCTCGGCTTTGAGCCGCACAAGGTCCGCCTGGTGCTGCTGACCGGCAATCCCAACCCGGACTACTTCGTGGACATCACGGAGACGTTCGAGCAGAAGATCGATTCGCTGCGCGAGCACAAGAGCCAGATCAAGGACGTCGAAGGGCTGCGGAAGCGCCTGTCAGAGCGTCACACGAAGATCGGGGAGGCGCACGGCATGAAGTACGCGGAGGCGTTCAAGTCATTGAAGATGGGCTAGCCGGCAGCCCGCGATGCGCCTCTACCGCGCCGTTAGCGAAGCCGAGTTTGAGCAGTTGCTGGAGACGGGCCGCTTTCAGATCATGCCAGGCACGCTGGAAGGCAAGTTCTTTGCGGAGACGCCGGATCACGCGCGACAATGGGGACAGTTATTCGGTGGACCGTTCCATGTCATTGAGATCGACTTGGATGACTTGGTAGCCAATCAGTTGATGCGCATCGAACGTCTGGACGGAATCGGGCCGGCACGCTTTGCGAGAGTTGATGAGCTGGCAATGGCCCGCGTCCGGGGAGAGTATCTTCCATGAACCCGACTGTCAAGGCGATTATTCGCTGGACGCCCCGAGAGGCAGGCGGCCGGCAAGCGCCGCCGGTTGGACCGCGCTACTCAACGGTGGCACATTTCGCGGAGGATCAGAGCGACATCCATCTCGAAGCCTGGGGCATCGTCGCCGAATTTGACGAGGCACAAACACGCACCGACGGCACGCTTGTGCGGATACGCTTTCTATCCTCCGACGGCCCCGTGCAGTACTTGCACCCCGGTAGCCGTTTTGAGTTGTACGAGGGAAAGCAGGTCGTGGCGCGCGGCGAAGTGCTGGCCGAAGCAGAGCAGTTGGCCTCCATCAGTCCGCCCGCAGCAGCGTTAGTCAAAGAGAATCCGGTGAACGCGTATATGACCACTTCAGACACCCAACCGAGCATCGAAGCGCTGAACGCCGAGCTCGCCGAGAAGGAAGAGGCGCTGCGCAAGCTCGTGCGGCAGATCGACCAGATCAGCCGCACCGAGTTCCGCGACCGCGCGCAGCGGCTGCGTATGATGCGCGACCAGCGCACCGCGCTGGAAAGCGCGATCGACGCGCTCAAGACCAAGCTCACGCAGGCGGGGCAGTAAGCGCCCCCCATCTTCATCCAGGATCACATTTCATGACGAATGCCACTCTCCGCGTCGCCGACCGGGTGCAGAACTTCACCGAGTCGGTCATACGCGAAATGACGCGGCTGAACAACATCTACGGCGGCATCAACCTGTCGCAGGGCTACCCGGACTTCCCGGCGCCCGACGCGATCAAGGAAGCGGCCGTCAAAGCGATTCGCGATGACGTGAACCAGTACGCCGTGACGTGGGGCGCGCCGAACCTGCGCCGCGCGCTGGCCGAGAAGTATGCCTGGTTCAACGGCATGCCGATCGAGGCCGACAAGCACATCACCGTCACCTGCGGCGCGACCGAGGCGATGATCGCGGCGATGCTGGCCACGCTCAACCCGGGCGACAAGTTCATCGTCTTCCAGCCGTTCTACGAGAACTACTGGCCGGACGGTATGATCTCCGGGGCGCAACCGATCTTCGTGAACCTGCAGCCGCCCGAATGGGTCTGGAACCCGGACGAGTTGCGCACGGCGTTCAAGCAGGGCGCGCGCGCCATCATCCTGAACAATCCGAACAACCCGACCGGCCGCGTCTTCACGCGGGCTGAGCTGCAATTCATAGCCGACCTGTGCATCGAATACAACGCGCTGGCGTTCACCGACGAGATCTACGAGCACATCATCTACGACGGGCGCAAGCATATCTCGCTGGCGACCCTGCCCGGCATGGCCGAGCGCACCATCACGATCAGCGGCATCTCGAAGACGTACTCCGTGACCGGCTGGCGCATCGGCTACTGCATTGCGCCGGAAGAGATCAGCAAGGCGATCCGCAAGGTACACGATTTCCTGACCGTCGGCGCGCCCGCCCCGCTGCAGGAAGCCGCGGCGGTGGCGGTGCAGTTCCCGCGCTCGTACTACGACCAACTGGTCGTGGGCTACACGCGGCGGCGCGACCTCTGCCTGCGCGCGCTGTCCGACGCCGGCTTCAAGTTCCACCCGGTCGAAGGCGCGTATTATGTCATGTGCGATTTCAGCGCGTTCGGCTACACGCACGACGTCGAGTTCGCGCACTACCTGGTCAAGGAAGTCGGCGTGGCCAGCGTGCCGGGCAGCTCCTTCTTCATGCCGCAGGAGCTGGGACGCTCGCAGATTCGCTTCTGCTTCCCCAAGAAGGACGAGACGCTCATCGCCGCCGGCGAGCGGCTGACACAGCTCAAAAGAGCATAGCCCGCACGCCAGGCAGGCACGCAGCAAGGGCAGGCCATCGGGCGCTGCCCTTTTGTCTACCGTACGGAGGTTGCACCATACACCGATCATTGCTGGCCGCGTTCATCGCCGTTCCGATGCTGGCGCTCACGGCGTGCGATGCCCCCGCCTCGCCGACCATGCGCATGACGGTCGACCAGGTGCAGGAACATCTCGATGCCTCCTGGAAAGCGCTCGACCGCGGCACCAAGGTCCTCTGGGTACCGGTCAACTCCCCGTTCTTCCCGGCCGAGTGGCCGCCGACGAAAACAACGCTCTGGACGCAATATGTCTATGCGCAGGGGATCGAGCCGGGCGGCCTGGTCGACGCGGTGCGCGTCTCGGCGGCGTGGGCGCGGATTGAGCGGCGTTCCGGCGAGGATGCGGTCAAGGTAGTCGAGCTACTCACGAAGCTGGAGATTGCCGGCACGCAGGGCGTGACGCCGCTCAGTACCGAGGCGGTAGCGGTGCTGGCCAAGCGCGACGCCGTGACGGCGTACGCTCTCAAGTTGACCGCCGCGCCGGTAGAGGGCGATCCGGCTACAGCCGACCTGCGCGCGTTCTACCGCGAGTGGCTGCGCACCAACGGCGCGTTTGCGGCGCTGGTCAAGAAGTCGCACGAGGCGTTCTTTGCCTGGCTGGCGAATTAGCCCGTTGCCGCGCACGAAGCACAAACGCCGCCGGTCAGATCGACCAAGCGGTGTTTTTGTTATTCGAAATGCACTTGCTTATACTGTTTCAACTTGAGATTGGTCCCTTGGCCTGTCATGCTGAACGCGAAGGCAAGACCTTCTGAATACGGTGCGCCGCGCGCGTGAAGCATCTCAACCCACTGCTCAAATATCGTGCGACGCCACCCCATGCCAACGATTTTAGGTCCTTCGCGCGCGCAGCAGTCTGAAAGGGAAGGCATGACATCCGCGCTCAGGATGACAGCCTCAGGCGCGGCTTGCTCATCGTGACATGACAACAAGCTGATACCGTATTACGGCTTTTCAAGCCCGTGCGCTTCCAACAGGTCCGCATCCTCCAGCAGTTTCTCCGTCGGCCCGTCGGCGACAATGCGGCCGTTGTCCATCACGACCATGCGCGGGAACAGATCGCGCACCATGTGCAGATCGTGCGACGAGCACAAAATCGTCTGCGGCAGTTCGCGCAACAGGTTGATCAGGCCGCGCCGCGCGCGCGGGTCGAGGCCCGCCGACGGTTCGTCGAGCACCAACACGTCAGGCCGCATTGAGAGCACGGTCGCGATCGCGATGCGCTTCTTCTCGCCAACGCTCAGGTGATGGGAGACGCGCCGCGCGTAGTCGGTCATGTGCACCGCTTCCAGCGCCTGCATCACCCGTATGTGCACCTCGGCCTGCGCCAGCCCCTGATACATCGGACCGAACGCCACATCATCATAGACGGTCGGCGAGAAGAGCTGGTCATCCGGCGCCTGGAACACCAGTCCAACGGCGGCGCGGATACGACCAATCGTCTTGTCGCCCAGTTCGATGCCAGACACGACGATCTTGCCTTTGCCGCGCAGGATGCCGTTCAGGTGCAGCATCAGCGTCGTCTTACCCGCACCGTTGGGCCCGACCAGCGCCACCTTCTCGCCGGGCGCGACGCGCAGCGAGATGCCGAACAGCGCTTCGTGGCCGTCCGGGTACGCGTATGTGAGGTTGTCGAGTTCAATCGTGTGGTGCATGTTAATCAGCGGATGTGTTAGCGGATAAGCGGATAGGGCGCACTAACTTTCGAAGAACCCCTTAATTCCGCGCTTGTCATTCGCGTGGCTTCCAGAGAAAGCGTTCGACCTTGTGCTTCCAATCATCTGTTTTGCGTGGCGGTAGAATGCGCCGATATTCGAGCCGTCGCCGCCCGAAGTTGATCAGCATGCCAACCGGTGCATTGCTGGCAATCAAGTAGCCGATAACCTGTGCCACTTCCTCGTCGGTGAGCAGATGCTGCAAGGCCTTGACCTCGACGACGATCTTGCCCTCGACCCACTGATCGATGAACATACGGCCAAGCCAGTTATCGCCATCGTACACATCGATCTGATGCTCTTCCTCGACCGTCAACCCATCTGCGAGCAGTTCGGCGGTCAGGGCGCGATGATAGTGCGCCTCGCGCAATCCCGGACCGAGCCGGCTATGAACACGCATGGCCGCGCCGATGATGCGGTACGTCAGATCAGCATGTGGAATTCGAGGATCCAGGGGCATTGACTACCACGCTCCGCGCGAGAATCAAATCCTGACTCGACCAGCCTTCCTATCCGCTTATCCGCTGTCTATCCGTTGAGCAGCGACACGACCAACAAAACCGCCAGCAGAGCCATTCCCCCCGCCAGCGTGAACCAATGACGGCCGGCCAGTGGCGGCAGCGGGAAGTGCCGCACCTCGCCATCGTAGCCGCGCGCTGCCATCGCCAGGTAGATGCGGTCGCCGCGCTCGAGCGCCCGCAGGAATAGGTTGCCGGCCATGCCGCCCGTCACCCGCGCGCGCCACGCCAGGCTGCCGCCCACGCGGCGGCCCGGTTCCCCGCTCTCGCCGCTGCGCGCCGCCCGCGCGCGAATCAGCCGCAGGACTTCATCGGCCAGCACGAACAGGTAGCGCCACATCAGGCCAAAGATCGCCACCAGCAGGCGCGGCACGCGCACGGCGCGCATGGCAACCAGTAGATCGGGAAACGACGTGCTGGCCGACAGGACGATGGCCGCCTGCACCGAGATCCACGACTTGACCGCGATACTGGCGAAGCGCACCACGCCGTCCTGCGACACCTGAAGCGTCCACGGTCCCAGCGGCAGTTCCGCCAGCAGTGGCGGCCCGGCCGTGAGCACCAGCGGCAGCGCAGCCAGCACGAACGGAAACGCCAGCGCCGAGCGCCCGAGCACATAGCGCACGCCGAGTTCCGAAAGGATGATGACCGAGAGCACGACGGCGAACAGCAGCAGATACGCCGCCCACGCACCGAGCGGCATCAACGCGGCAGTCAGGATGCACGCCACCGCCAGCACAAACTTGATGCGCGGATCGAGCGCATGAATCGGGCTGATGCGCGGGCGGTAGGGGTCAAGGAAGTGAGCGTGCATGGATAAAGCGCGGCCCTGCCGTGCCCGGAGGCACGCGCAGGGCCATTGCGGTCTTAGTGCGCCGGCAGGTTCTTGCGGTTGCGGCGAATGTAAGCGGTTGCGCCCGCCGCGCCAAACACAATCAACATGCCGACGACGCCGGAAGCGATCGTTGCGGCAGCTTCGCTGCCGATGCCCGGGAGGCGGTAATCCGGGATGAGCTTGATCGGCGACTGCACCTGGCGGTTCGTGAAGTGCTGCTGCTCGGCAAACCACTCCAGCCCGTCCGGGTCGGCCGACGCCAACGGAGAAACGACCGCCAATGCCAACGCCAGCGCCAGGCCAGCGACCAGAATGCCACGCCCGCCCCGCACCGGCGCCGTGCCCTGCTCCAGCATGTCGCGGCGCGTGGCGCGCAGGAACGACACCGCGCCAACGGTGATCAATCCCTCACCGATGCCGATCAGCAGGTGTACGCCGCCCATCGCCGGGATCGCCAAATTGGCGGGCGAGGTGCCCGATAGCGCCAGTTGCAGGCCCACGGCCAACGACGTGACGACGATCGACGCCCAGGCCGACAGGAACGCCGCGGCCAGCATGCCGCCGGCGCGCCCGCCCGACAGCCGGGCGACCAGCCGGTACGTTGCATACGCGACCGCCGTGGCCACGATGCCCATGTTGAAGATATTGGCGCCCATCGCCAGCAGACCGCCATCCTGAAAGATCAGCCCCTGCACCGCGATAACGCACGTCATAATCAGGATCGACGCCCACGGCCCGAGCATGATCGTCGCCAGCGCCGCGCCGACCAGATGGCCCGAGGTACCGGCCGCCACGTTGAAGTTCAGCATCTGCCCGGCAAAGATACAGGCCGCCAGCACGCCCATCAACGGCACCTGCCGCTCGCCCAGGTCCGTATTGACGCGCTTCAACGCATACGCCACGACGATGGCTGTCGCGGCCCAGAAGAACAGGGCGACGAGCACCGACAGGAAGCCGTCGGGAATGTGCATCGGAACCGGTGAAGCCAGCATGGGTGAATCCCCCCTGTAATTATGAGTGCCGGGCCTTGGCCGGTCTGGGCTGACAGGCCTGGCACAGGCCAAATACCGCGAAATGATGAATGGAGGCCTCGAAGCGATATTTCTTTCGCAATGCCGCCTGCAGCGGAGCCAGCAAGGCGTGATCGAACTCGCCGACCTCGCCGCACAGGCTGCAAACCATGTGATGATGTGGTTCATCACGGTTAACCTCGTACTGCGCGCTGGCCTTGCCAAAGTCGGTCACCGTGATCACGCCCTCGCCCGCCAGCATATCCAGCGTGCGGTAGATCGTCGAGCGGTTGACGTACGGATGCTTCTTCTTCACCCGCTGGAACACCTCGTCGGCGGATACATGCCCGTCGCTCTCCTGCATGGCCGCCAGGATCATGACGCGCTGTGGCGTCACCCGGTAGCCGCGCTTGCGCAGGCTGTCAATGATCGGGTCGTGCGCGCTCAGGCTTTTGCGTGTGGTCATGGTCGCTCTATTTCATTGTAGGGTGCGATCCGAATATTGGCAAATGGGAATAGTTGTAATAAGGAATAGGCGCAAAAAGGGTACGCCTTGGCGCGCCCCGGCCTGCATCGTTATACCGCCTGCGCGCGCGACGCGGGCAGCCCCGCCAGCCATCCCGCCCAGTCCGGGTGATCGCCGGCGTAGCGATTGTAGTGCGCCTGCAACAGCACGCCGCCGGCGCCGATCAGGAACGAGGCGTTCATCTGCAGCATGTCCTGATCGGACAAGCCCGTATTGTGCCCGGCCGCCGCGCCGCGCACGTACGCCTTCCAGGCGCGCGGATCGGTGAGCTCTCTGAGCAGGTTCAGCTTACCGATCCGGTACGCACGGTAGGCGTTCTGCTGCGAGTCTGCCAGACAGAGGATCTGTTCGGAAAAGCGCCGGCCGAACAGCGTCACCTCGCTCGGCTTGCCCAGCGTGACCGCGACGATGCGCGCGCCGCGCCCAGCGAACTCCGGCTGCATCTGGGCCAACTGGCCCATCGCCTCCTGGCAGGTCACTCAGCCAAAGTGGCGCAGGAAGGTCAGCAGAACGGCATGCTCGCGCCACAGCGACGACAATGCCACACGGCTCAGGTCGCCGGCGGTCAGCGACAGGTCCGGCGCGCGATCGCCGACGGACAGGTAATTCGTGCTCACGGGGATTCCTTGCTTGAAAACTGTACGACGGCGCCATGGGCCTGCGCGGAACTTATATCGCCCACGATGGCGCGTGTGATGCACTGACACATATCGGGGGCGCCACGTGCGCCCCCGACCGCTGCTCCAGTCTATCTACGGCGCCTACCGACCCTCTTGTACGCTATCTCCATGCCTCGCCATCCCGCCCTGCTCTCAATACGCGCTACACTACCGTCTGAATTGGCGGCAAACGGAGCACAGTCATCTTGCGAAAAGTCCACGTCAGGCGCGGTATGCGCAGTGGCGAGCCCCGCTCATGGATCACTCTCTGGAGATAGATCAAGGCAACGCCTACAACACAAGGGGCCAGGTCGTGAGTTGGTTGCACGGACGAGGCCCAGACGCTTTGTGCAATTACAGAGCGGTACACGACGCCTCAAAGGGCGGGCGCGGAAACCGCCCCCTACGGCAGACGGCGGCGTTTGATTTCGATCGATTTCAAAGACTGAGACGAAATTTGCCGTTTGGGCCGGTTTTGTTGAGCCTGGACGGGTTATTTTTCAAACGAAACTGGCAGGATTCAAACGGCTCAACGGCAAGTGACGCAATATGCCCATGAAGATTAGTATAGCACAAATGTTCTGTCTGTCAAGTGAGGAGAATGAGGTTTAAGGTTGGGGACGTGACCTGCGGAGCTGGACTGGATGCCGGCGCTCCTGTAAACAGACTATGCCGTGGCCGTATCAATCAACGCCAAATTGCGGGACGGCGCGAAGACTGCGCCCCCTACGACACGGTGGACGGCGGGCCACAGCAAAGCTTCGTTGGTCCTGAGCGTCACCCACCGGGCGCCGACTCGGCGCCGAAGAAACGGCGGCGATAAAAGAGCAGGGCGACCAATCCGATCCCGACGCCAAACCAGAGAGTGCACAGGCGGATCAGCAGCGTGGCGGCCACAGAGAGCTCGCGCGACAGCCCGGCCAGCAGGACGAGCAGGCCGCCGAGGCTGGCTTCTGCTGCGCCGAGCCCGCCCGGCAGCGCCGAGACAGCCCCGACCACCGTTGAGAAGGCGAAGATGAACGTCGCCTGCAGGAGCAGCGTCTCCGAGGGCGCGATGCCAAGCCCAATCAGCGTCAGATAGAAGGCCAGGCACTCACCCGCCCATGACACCATGCCCACAAGGATCGAAATGACGAGGTTGCGCCAGCGGAAGAGCGTGTACGAGCTTTCGTACAGTTCGTGGAGCTGGTGCATCATGCGCGAAACGGCCGGCAACCGCTCACCCGCCGCCAGCAGCCGCAGCGACAGCGTGCGCGACTGGGTAATCGCGATCACGCCGCCGATGCCGGCCAGCAGCACGACGATGACCGGCAGCGCCTGCTGGTAAAACGCGAGACCCGCCAGCGACAGCGCGATCATTGCCAGCCCGTCGGTCATGCGCTCGGCGAAGATGATCGGGGCGGAGCGCGCCACCGGCACGCCGTCGGTGACGCGCAGCATGTACGCCTTCAGGAACTCGCCGACCTTGGCCGGCGTCATGACCATGCTCATCGACGACAGGAAGATCGAGACGGAACGCTCGACCGGCAGGTGCGCGCCGATCAATCCGAGATACCAGTGCCACTTGACCAGCCGCAGCGCGTAGTTCAGTAGCGTCAGGCTGATGATGGCCGGCAGATAGCCCCACTGGAAGTTGCGCAGCGCGGCCAGCGTCTGCGGCAGGTCGGCGAAGAACGCCAGCGCCGCCAGCACAACGAGTCCGAAGACCAGCCCGGCAATCAGCTTGCCCTTGAGATCGTTCCAGGACATGGCCGAGCTAGCGCGCCAGGTCCGGGCACTCGGACTGGATCGCCGGCTTCATCTCGACCAGCGAATCCTGAAACGCGCTAACCACCTGCGCCACAAGCGCGTCGGTGTAGACGGTAGACACGTTGAGCACGCCGGAGCGCGAGGTCAGCACGCCGCGATTCAGCAGGCCGAGGTGCAGCATCTCGCGCAGGATGGGTCGCACGCTGGCCACGCCGGTGTAGTCGCGCACCGGCTGGGCCGTCAGGTGGAAGCCGACGAACGAGCCGTAGCCAGTCACCTGCCCGCGAATGCCCTGCTCCTCCAGTACCTCGACGAAGCCGCGCCGCACCGCATCGCCCATCGCGTTGGCGTGCGCGATCTTCTCGCGCGTCAGGTGCTCCATCGCGGCGAAGCCGGCCGCCATTGTGACCGGGTTGCCGTTGAACGTACCGGCGTGGTTGATCTTGGCATGCGCGGGATTGAACAGTTCCATGATCTCGGCGCGGCCGCCAAACGCGCCGACCGGAAACCCGCCGCCGATGATCTTGGCGAACGCCGTCAGATCCGGCTCGACGCCGTAGACCGCCTGCGCGCCGCCGTAGTCCAGCCGGAAGGTCATCACCTCGTCGAGGATCAGCAGCGCGCCGTGCGTCTCGGTCAGGCGCCGCACGGCGGGCAGATAGCCGCGCTCCGACGGCACGAAGCCGGCCGAGCCCATGACCGGCTCGACGATGACTGCCGCGATCTTGCCGCGGTTGGCTTCCAGCACGCGCTCCATCGCCGTCACATCGTTGAACGGCACGCTGACGGTCAGACCCATCAGCGCCTGCGGGATGCCGGCGCCGCCCGACACCGAGTCGTGCGTGCCGTGGTAGCCGCCGTCGACCTTCACGATCATCTCGCGGCCGGTGAAGGCGCGGGCGGCGCGCACCGCCATCATCGTGCCTTCGGTGCCGGAGTTCGTGAAGCGCACGCGTTCGACCGACTTGACGCGCTCGCAGATCAGCGCGGCCAACCGGACCTGCGCGGCATTCGGCGCGCCAAACGCGGTGCCGAGCGCCAGTTGTGACTGTGCCGCGTCGAGCACCGGCTTGAAGGCGTTGCCGTGAATCAGCGAGGTGTAGTTGTTCAGGCCGTCGATCAGCGTGTTGCCGTCGATGTCGGTCAGGATCGGCCCCTCGCCGCGCGCCATGTAGGTCGGGTGCGGGGTGAAGGTGGTCGAGGTGCGCGTGTCGCCGCCGGGCAGCGACTTCTGCGCCTCGGCGAACAGCGCGGCCGACTGCGGCGTGCGCTTGCGGTAGGTGGCTTCAAGTTGGCTGCGGGTCTCTTGCAGGCTGGGCATGGTATCCTCCGGATCATTCGGAACGGTCTGCGCAGAAGTATAGCGAGAGTCGGCGCGGGTGACAAGCGGGAGCAGGTGGAGGCAGCAATTCTCATTTTGGCTTTGGACGGGTACTTTCCAATGCCGGCTTGCTATGAACTGGCCCCCCTCTGGTGCTTGTCACGCAAGCTGGCTCGACAAGAAAGCGGCGTTGCCCTCCCCCCGACCCCCTCCCAACTTCGTTGGGAGGGGGCGAGATTCTAATGGGAGGTGCGCGGCGGCTGCGCCGCCGCGCACCTCCCCGTTAGCTTTTCCCCTGCTCCCCGCGCGCGCGGGGAGCAGGGGCCGGGGGATGAGGGGGCAACCTGGTGGACAGACTCCAAATTGAGAATTGCTGGGGTGGAGGTCTCGCGGCTCCGACGATCGATGCGGCGGTCGACGTATCGTGGATACGCGCAGAATCAAACGATAGCGCTGCTTGTTCTGCCGAGGCCCGCCGTGAGAGTACAGTCTCACCCATGTACGCTTGTCCCGGATTATTAGGGCAGTTTGTCACTATCACGCGATCCTGCTTCGGTATATAGTCTGGCAAGCGCAGCCCGCGATCCCACAGGCTATATTTCCGCGCCTGAACGACAACGGTCAAGGCACGTGACGGAGGCACCATGAACGTTTCTCGTCGCGCAGCTTCCCTGGCAGTTTTCATCCCGGCACTCGTCCTCTTTGCTCTTGTGTGGCTGTTTCCCGCTCCAATGTCCGCGACTGCCCCGGCGCATGAAGCTGCATCCGGCGCAGCCGCAGCCTTGTCGAGTCAGACGGTGGTCACCATTACGGCGGACGGTTTCAACCCCGGCGTGCTGACCGTCTCAACAGGCAGCACCGTCACATGGCACAACGCCACCGCGCTGACGCAGACGGTTCGCAGCGGTGTTCCGTATCACCTGTATTTGCCGGCGATCATGAGAGGCAGCAGTGGCGGTACGAGTTCGCCGGTGGATCGGTCCCCGGCAAGCAACGGTCCGGGAAGCACAGCCAATTATGTCGTCGTGGTGCCGCCGGGCGGCGACAGCCAGTACGCGTTTAGCCTGGCTGGCGATTACCCACACTACCTGGCCGGTACCCCAAATCAGACGGGGCATATCGTCGTTGTGGACGTTCCGGACTTCGTGCTCGTGACCAGCCCGATTTCACAGACGGTGGTGCAGGGTCAGGCTGTTACCTACACGGTCGCGCTGACGGCAGCATACGCATTCAGCGCACCGGTGGGGCTGAGCGTAACGGGATTGCCATCAGGCGCCAGCGCCGCGTTTGCGACCAATCCGCTGACGCCAACGGCCGGCACCGGGCTCGTGGTGACAGCGTTGCCGACGGCGACCGTCGGCGTGTACCCGCTCATCGTCACGGCTGACGGTGGCACGATCACGCACACCACGGCGATCACTGTCGCGATCGATGCGTACCAGGTCAACGTGTGCGGCAGCATCGCAGACGATACCATTTGGGACGGCAAGCACCTCTACGTGGTGACGTGCGTCGTCAATGTAAGCAGCGGGGCCGCGTTGACGGTCGAGCACGGAGCGATCGTCAAATTCGGAAGTAGCAGTCCGCAATTGCAGGTGGACGGCCGGTTGCTCGTCGTCGGAACGAGCGCGCGGCCTGTGTACTTCACCGCGCTGACCGACGATACCATCGGCGGCGATACCAACAACGACGGCGCGGCCACTTCGCCCACCCCCGGCTATTGGCAGAGCATCATGGTCCGCAGCGGCGGCCGGGCTGAGATTGACCACGCCGTTGTCCGCTACGGTGGCTACTGCAATGGCTGCACCGGCGGCGGCATCGTGTACGATGGCACGGCGCTCAACCTGAGCAACTCCATCATCGCGTACAACGGCAGCAACGGCCTGCTCGCCACCGGCGCTGGCCTCACCGTCAGCGCCACCCAGTTCCTCACCAACACCGCGTACGGCCTCTACGCCTACGGCAACGGCCAGACCATCAGCCCGCTCATCCGCAACAACACCTTCACCGGCAACGCCACCTGGGCGGCGTACCTGAGCTTCGCCGCCGCTAACGAATACCTGAGCGGCGATGCGCGCATGTCCGGCAACAACGGCTCCAACAACGCCTTCAACGGCATCGGCCTCTACGGCACCATCACCGCCACCACCGTCCTGACCGCCAATGCCGGCTTCCCCTACCTCGTCACCAATTTCCTGAACGTGCTGGTCAGTCAGACCCTGAGCATCCTGCCCGACGTGGTCTTCAAGTTCTCGAATAGCAGCCCGCAGCTTCAAGTGGACGGGCTGTTGCAGGTCATGGGGACGGGCGCGCGGCCTGTGTACTTCACCGCGCTGACCGACGATGCCGTCGGCGGCGATACTAACAACGACGGCGCGGCCACTTCGCCCAGCCCCGGCTACTGGCAGAGCATCATGGTGCGCAGCGGCGGCAGCGCCTCCCTCGACTATGCCATCGTCCGCTACGGCGGCTACTGCTACGGCTGTGCCGGCGGCGGCATCGTGTACAGTGGCGCGGCGCTCAGCTTGACCAATTCCGTTGTCGCCTACAACGTCAACAGCGGCC
>JACRMK010000086.1 GCA_016235055.1 Chloroflexota bacterium
AGGCGCGCTCGGCATGCTTCAAGTGAGAATTCAATACGAGTCGTGCCAGCAGCATCGCGCATGCGGCCATCGAGCGGCCGACCAGGCCGGACACGCGGCAACACCAGCGAATATGCGTCGGCAGACGCGGTAAACAAATACGTTTTGCATAGCGATGGCGACACGACGAGCCGCCAGTCCATGCCGTTCTGATTGGGAATGTGTGATACAATCGTCGCATGCCTGCGGTCGTAGGGTTATGTACACTGCGTTTGTCCATTCCCGGCAACGACAACCTGAAGGGCAAGCGGCGCGTATTGCAGTCAGTTATGGCGCGCCTGCGCGAGTCGTTCAACGTGGCGGTGGCGGAGACGGGTGAGAACGACAAGTGGCAGGTGGCCACGTTGGGCATTGCGGCCGTGGCCAACGATGCGGCATACGTGCACGGTCTGTTGACGCGCGCACTGGAGTCAATTGAGCGCAGCCGCGTCGACGCGACCGTACTCGATTATTCCATCGAAATCCTGTAACCACCAAAGCGAGGTCCGCCATGGCGTGGATCAAAACGATTCCGGTGTCAGAAGCGACCGGTGTGCTGAAACGGCACTACGATGCGGCGATCGTCCGCGCCGGCAAGGTCTGGAACATCGTCTCCAGCATGAGTCTCAAGCCCGAGTTGCTGCGCACCTCGATTCAACTGTACTCCACGCTCATGCACGGGCCGTCGGGTCTTTCGCGTTCGCAACGCGAGATGATCGCCGTCGTCGTATCGCGCACCAACGGCTGTTACTACTGAACGGAATCGCATGCGCATGACCTCCGTGCAGAGTGTCACGATGACGCGTTGGTGCAGGCGATCAAGACCGACTTTCGTACCGCGCCAATCGACGCGGCGACCCGGGCGATGCTGGCGTATGCCGAGAAGGCGACGCGCAACGCGCACGCGATGACGCCGCGCGATCTGGACGGGCTGCGCGCTCACGGGTTCAGCGACGAGGACATCCTGGACATCGTGCACGTGATGGCGTACTTCAACTACATCAACCGGGTAGCCGACTCGCTGGGCGTCGACGGCGAGCCGGGGTTTGAAGCGCTCGAGAGAGTATCTCCCCGGCGGGCGCACGCGCTCGCGGAGGCGCGTACGCAGAGCGAATGAGCGAACTGAACTTGTTTGTGCCGGGACGGTTGTGCCTGTTCGGCGAGCATTCGGACTGGGCCGGCGGCTATCGCCGCAGCGACCCGGAGCTCATGCCGGGCTACTGCCTGGCCGTCGGCACCACGCAGGGCATCAATGCACGGGCGGCGCGCGGGGATGGGCAGTTGCGCGTGGACTCGCACCGGGTGAATGAACGGGCCGGGAGCCTTTCCGTGGCTATGGTTCCGGCAGCACTGGAAGACGCTGCGCGTGCCGGCGGCTTCTATGCTTACTGTGCGGGCGTTGCCGCGCATGTAAGCGAGCATTATCGCGTAGGCGGAATCACTATCCAAACCACCGACATGAACCTTCCACTTAAGAAAGGCCTGTCGTCATCGGCGGCCATCTGCGTTTTGACCGCCCGCGCGTTCAATGAAGCCTACGAACTGCATCTCAGCATACGCGAAGAGATGGAAGCCGCATACCTCGGCGAGATTCGCACCGGTTCACAGTGCGGCCGACTGGATCAGGTATGCGCGTACGGCCAGATACCGGTCTTTCTAACGTTTGACGCCGACGAGATGGACGTGCACACCCTGAAACCACGGCAGCCGATTCACATGCTCATCGTAGATCTCAAACGCGACAAGGACACGCGGCGCATTCTGCACGAGCTCAATGGCGCGTTCACCAGCGACTCCTCCATTGGCCGCGATCTGCGCGATGCGCTCGGCGCCCAAAACCGGCGCGTGCTCGACGAAGCCCGGCATGCCATCAACGCGGGAGACGCCGAGACCGTCGGCGCGTTGATGTCGGAAGCACAGGCGATCTTCGACCGGCAGATGGCGCCGGCCTGCCCATCGGAACTGACTGCGCCGCGACTGCACGAGGTGCTCGCGCACCCGCGCGTACGCGAGTTGGCCTGGGGAGGGAAGGGGGTCGGCTCGCAAGGCGACGGCAGCGCGCAGATGGTGGCGCGCAGCGCCGAGGCGCAAGCGCTGCTACTGGCCGAACTGCCGTACTTGCTTGGCGTCGATTGCTTCGAATTGACCATCAAGGCACACAATGGGGGTGGCGCATGACCATCGCCAGCGCGCGTGATCTGGCACTGATCTACTTCATCATCCCGTCGCTGATTATCAGCGCCATGCCGCTGATCGCTTTGTACTTCGCGGTCCGCGGCCTGCGCATCGGCCGGCGACGCATGATGCCCTATGTTCATTTGGCCCAGTTCTACGCCAGTCGCATAGCACGGCTAACACACCGCACATCCGAGCGCGTGGCACAACCGTTTGTCGTCGCAGCCGGCATCGGCAGCCAGATCGAGAACATCGCCATGCAATTCATCGCATTCATTCGCGGCACGGAGGCACCCTAACCATGCAATCGCGTGAAGGTCGCATTATCGTATTCAGTATGCTTGCCGGTGCTCTGGCCGGCGGTCTCGCTATCATGTTGTTGCGCATGCGCGCGGCGCGGCAGACACAGAGCGAACCCGAACCGCTAGGCACCGTGGTCGACAAAATCCACTGGGGCGAACTGTTCAGCATCGCGGCGGCCGGCGTTGCGTTGGCGCGGCGCATCGGAAGTCTGAGCGAACCACCGCCCACCGATAAGGCGAAGTCCTAGCCGACGGCCAGGTCGAGGTCGCCGAAAGCCCGCCATGACAAGCGGGCTTTCGGCTTTTTCTAGCCGCCCTGAACCAAAGCGCACATCAGGACGTACACTGGATACACCCAATGTCCGACACGTCTGCGCGCTTTTTGTTTGAGACACTATCGGGTCTATAATCACGATTTGATTTAAGCGAAAAACTGAGGAGATGCTATGAGACCCAACGCGGATCGCTTGATACTAATGTACCGGAATATGGTGCTTATCCGCAAGTTTGAAGAACGTTCGGCTGGATTCTACCGCGAAGGCAAGATCGGCGGTTTTCTGCACCTGTATATCGGCGAGGAAGCCGTGGGCGTGGGCGCCATCGCGGCGCTGGCGCCGCAGGACTACATCGTCACGCACTACCGAGACCATGGTCATGCGATTGCACGCGGGCTTGACCCGAAAGCATTGATGGCCGAACTGCTCGGACGCTCCACGGGCGTGGCCGGCGGCAAGGGCGGCTCGATGCACCTGGTCGACGTGTCCAAGGGTTTCTGGGGCGGCTACGGCATCGTCGGCGGGCACATCGCGCTGGCCACCGGCCTGGCGCTGGCCTCGCAGTACCAGGATGAGAACCGCGTTACCCTGTGCATCTTCGGCGACGGCTCGACGAACATCGGCTACTTCCACGAGTCGCTCAACCTGGCCTCGCTATGGAAACTGCCGGTGCTCTACCTGTGCGAGAACAACCTGTACGGTATGGGCACGGCCGTCGAGCGCGCCTCGGCCGTCGCATCGATGGCCGAGAAGGCGTGCGCGTACAACATCCCGGCGGTGCGCATCGACGGCATGGACACACTCAAGGTGTTCGATGCCACCCAGCGCGCTATCGAGCATGTGCGCAGCGGCAACGGGCCGTACTTCATTGAGGCGATGTGCTACCGCTTCCCAGGCCATTCGATGGGCGACCCCGAGCGCTACCGTGTCAAGGACGAGGTGGACCGCTACAAGCAGCGCGACCCGATTGTCGCGTTCGGCAAACAACTGGAAGGGGACGGCGTCGTAGACGAGGCCGACCTGGAGCGCATCGAGCGCGAGGTCGCGCAGGAAATGGACGCGGTGGCGTCCTTTGCGGATGCCAGCCCGGCGCCCGCGCCCGAATCGATGTACGACTTCATCTACGCTCAATCGGGAACACACTAGGGCGGTCAACGGAGACGATCATGGAAATGACCTACCGCGACGCGATTCGCGAGGCGTTGCGTGAAGAGATGACGCGCGACGAACGCGTCATGATTATGGGCGAGGAAGTCGGCGTGTGGGGCGGATCCTATGCCGTGACCCAGGGGCTGATGAAGGAGTTTGGAGAAAAGCGCGTCAAGGATACGCCCATTGCCGAAGGCATTATTGTCGGTGCGGGCATCGGCGCCGCCATGGGCGGCCTGCGACCCGTCTGCGAGCTCATGACCATCAACTTCGGGCTGCTGGCCGCCGATATGCTGATCAACCACGCGGCCAAACTGCACTACATGTTCGCCGGACAGATCAAAGTGCCGCTGGTCGTGCGCTCGGTGGGCGGCGGCGGCCGGCAGTTGGCGGCAACACACTCGCAGTCACTGGAGGTGCTGTTCGCGTACGTACCCGGCATGAAGGTGGTGATGCCGTCCACCCCGTACGACGCCAAGGGAATGCTCAAAGCCGCCATCCGTGACGACAATCCGGTGTTGTTCATCGAGCATAGCCTGCTGTACCCGATCAAGGGCGATGTGCCGGAGGGGGACTACACGGTTCCGCTCGGCGTCAGCGACATCAAGCGCGAGGGCGCCGATGTGACCATCGTGGCCTATTCGCGCATGGTGCATGTCGCGCTCGAAGCGGCGGATCGCCTGGCGACCGAGGGCATTAGCGCGGAGGTGATCGACCTGCGCACGCTGCGCCCGCTCGACATCCAGCCGCTGATCGAGTCGTTCAAGAAGACCAACCACGCCATCATCGTAGAGGAAGACTGGCGCACCTACGGCATCGGCGCCGAGATCGCCTGCCAGGTGTACGAGCAGGCGTTCGATTACCTCGATGCGCCGATTGTGCGCTGCGCCGGCCTCGAAGTTCCGATGCCATACGCCAAGAACCTGGAGGCGCTGGCCATCCCGGGCGTGGGCGACGTGGTGCGCGCCGCCAAGGAGCTGGTAGGCTAACATGGCAACCAATATCATCATGCCCAAGCTGGGCTTCGACATGTCGTCCGGCAAAGTCGTACGCTGGTTGAAAACCGAAGGCGCGGCGGTACGTCGTGGGGAAGCGGTGCTCGAAATCGAGACCGACAAGGCCACTGTTGAAGTTCAGGCCGAGGTGGACGGCATTCTCGGGAGCATAATCGTCGCCGAGGGTGATGTGCCGGTCGGCAATGCGATCGGCCAGATCCTCGCCGCCGGCGAATCGATGGGTGCTGCCGCTCCCGCAGCGGCCCCGATTGCCAAAGCGACGGTAACGGCGGCCCCGGGCAAATCAGCCGAGAGCACCCCGCGCCCCACGATTGCTGCGCCGTCTGGTACTGCGCTGAACGCCGGCGGACGGATTGTCGCTTCGCCCATTGCGCGGCGGTTGGCGCAGGAGATGAGCGTTGACCTGACGCGCATCAAAGGCACCGGTCCAGGCGGCCGCATCGTACGCGACGATGTCAAGGCGCAGAAGGCATCGCAGCCGGCTGCACAGGCGCTCGCTGCGATACCGTCGGCAGCTCCGGCCGCCGGCGATCTGCTGCTGACGCGCATGCGCCAGACGATCGCCCGGCGCATGGCCGAGAGCAAGGGGCCGATCCCGCAGTTTTACATCACATCCGAAGTGGACATGGGCGCCGCCATGGCGGTAGTGAACCAGATGCTGGAGGCCGGCAAGGCCGAGGACTTGCGCGTTTCGCCGCTGACGCTGGTTATGAAGGCCTGCGGACTCATGCTGCGCAAGTATCCGGCGCTGAACGCGTCGTTCGGCGGCGACCGGCTGATAATGCACGAGCGCGTGAACATCGGGGTAGCAGTCGCCATCGAAGGCGGCCTGCTGACACCGGTCGTGCCGGACTGCGACCAGAAGTCGGTGGCGCAGATCGCGCGCGATACGCGCGCCGCCGCGGAACGGGCGCGCAGTGGAAAGCTGAATACGGACGACATGAGCCAGGGCACCTTCAGCATCAGCAACCTCGGCATGTTCGATGTCGAACATTTCGTGGCGATCGTGAACCCGCCGGAGGCCGCCATCCTCGCGCTCGGCACGGCGAAGGAAGCGCCGGTGGTCGAGAACGGCCAATTGAAGACCGGCTGGCGGATGAAGATGACGCTGTCAGCCGACCACCGCATCACCGACGGGGCCGAGGCGGCGCGCTTCCTGCAGGAAGTCAAAAAGCTGTTGCAGACGCCCATGGCGCTGTTTCTGTAATACGAGTGTGAACAGGGGCGACTGCGGTCACCTTGGATTGTTTGCGCCACATGAACATGAAACGGCATATCGCACTGCTCGCCGCATCGATCATCGTGGCGGCCACTGCGGCACTCGCCCTGTTTGAGCGCCGCGACGCGGATCTACCGGTTGCGCCGACTGGCACAACCGCGCCGCTGTTATTCGACGGCGCGTCGGCCATGCGCTTCGCGCAGGCCCAGTGCGACATCGGACCGCGGCCGACCGGCACGGCGCAGGGCAAACAGACCGGCGACACCATCATCGCCACGCTCAAGTCGTTTGGCTGGAGCGTCGAAGAGCAGAAGTTCGACTATCGGGCAGTGCCTATCCGTAACATCATCGCCAAACGAGGGCAAGGGGCGCCGGTCATCCTGGGCGCGCACTACGATACACGCCCGCGCGCCGACCAGGATCCGCGCAGCCCCGCCTCGCCGATCATCGGCGCGAATGACGGCGCCAGCGGCGTAGCCGTGCTGCTCGAACTGGCGCGTGTGCTGCCGGCGCTGCCCGCCAAATCGATCTGGCTGGCATTCTTCGACGCCGAGGATTGGGGCGGCATCGACGGCTGGCCGTTCTCGGTCGGAGCCGATTACCTGGCCGCTTCGCTGACGCAGGCACCGCAGGCGGTGGTTGTACTGGACATGATCGGCGACCGCGACCTGCAGATCTACTACGAACAGAACTCCAATATGGCGATCCAGCAGGCGATCTTTGGGGAGGCGGCGCGACTCGGATATAGTGCGAACTTTATTGCCCAGCCACGCTTCTCGATGACGGACGACCACACGCCGTTTCTACAGCGCGGTTATGCGGCGGTCGACCTGATTGACTTTGACTACCCGTACTGGCACACGCTGGCTGATACCTGTGATAAAATATCTGCTATGAGTATGGAGAAGGTGGGGAGAACTATGACTTCATGGCTGGCACGGTCAAAGGCGGCGCCCTAACCGGCGGCACTGCATGAAAACACGATCGTACCCGACCCATGCCCCGGCCGAGAAGGCGTTCCTGGTCGGCGTCGAGCTCAAGCACGACATATCCAGCTTCCACATTCTCGATTCGCTCGACGAACTGGCGCAGCTATGCGGCACCGCCGGCCTGGAGGTCGTGGGCCAGGCCACGCAGAAACTCGAATCAGTTCACCCCAACACGTACGTTGGCAAGGGCAAGGTCGAGGAATTGGTCGCGTGGAAACGCGAGCTCAATTTCGACGTGGCGGTCTTTGACGACGAGTTGCTGCCGCGCCAGGGTCGCGAACTGGAAGACGCGCTGGAGGTCAAGATCATCGACCGCACGGCGCTGATCCTCGATATCTTCGCGCAGCACGCGCGCACGCGCGAGGGCCAACTGCAGGTCGAACTGGCGCAGTATGAGTACCGCTTGCCGCGGCTGACCCGCCTGTGGACGCACCTCGCACGCCAGGCCGGCGGCGGGGGAGGGGGGTCGGGTGTCGGCGTCGGTCTGCGCGGCCCCGGCGAAACGCAGTTGGAGGTCGACCGGCGCGATATCCGCTCGCGCATTAGCCAGCTTAAGAAAGAGTTGGAGCAGGTGCGTGCGCACCGCAAGCATTACCGCCAGCGCCGCGAGTCGAACAATGCGCCGGTGATCGCCATCGTCGGCTACACCAACGCCGGCAAGTCCACACTGCTCAACGCGCTGTCCGACGCGCACGTGCTGGCCGAGAACAAGCTGTTCGCCACCCTCGACCCGACCACGCGCCGCGTGAGGCTGCCATCCGGGCACGAAGCGTTGTTCACCGATACCGTCGGCTTCATCCAGAAACTGCCGACCCAACTGGTCGCGGCGTTCCGGGCGACGCTGGAGGAGATCAGCGACGCCGACCTGTTGCTGCACGTGGTCGACGCCACGCACCCGAACGCGCAAGGCCAGGCGCGCACGGTGGAGAGCGTCTTGCAAGAGTTGGACGCCGCCGGCAAGCCGACCCAGATCGTGCTGAACAAGCTCGATCGCTACACCGAAGATAGGGCGAAGTTGATCGAGGCGTTCCCGGACGCTATCCTGGTCTCGGCTGCGCAGGGCGATGGCATCGACCAACTGCTGGCGCGCGTTGAAGACGTGTTGGAAGCAGAATGGCCGGCGATGGACGTGCAGGTGCCGTTCACTGCCGGTGAACTCGTCGACCTGTTTCATCGCTTCGGCACGATCGATCGCGAAGAGCATCTGGCGGGCGGCACGCACATCCAGGGACGGATCCCGCCGCACTTGGCGGATCGTTTCCTGCCGTATGCCGTGCGGCGGCGGGGCACGCGGCACGCAATGCAGACGTGAGAAGATCGCGCGCTTCACAGTGCCAACCAATGTCGAAAACTGGCGTTTTTCGCGTTATTGATAGTCGCACTATGATTGTTATGTCAAGTAAGGCCGAATTACTGGAATTGTGCGAATATACTGCAAGCGGAGGGGGCGGCTATGCTGCAAGGTTGCGCTAAGGCGCTCGGTATTTCCGCGCTGGCGTTAGTTCTCGCCACGTGCGCGTTTTTGTCGGGGTTTGCATATAGCAGCGTGCTGCGCCCCGGCACCGGCGCCGCGCCGATCATTGCCCTGCCGGTGCCGGGAAGCGCGCCGGTGGCATCCGCACCGCCCGAGTTTGGCGTGTTCTGGGAAGCGTGGAACGTCATCCGCACCTCGTTCTACGGCAAGATTCCGAACGTCAAGCCAATGTCGTATGCCGCCATTCGCGGCGTGCTCAAAACGCTTGGCGACCAGCATACGGTCTTTCTCGAGCCACGCAACACTGCGGCCGAAGCAGAGCAGTTGCGCGGCGACTTTCAGGGCATCGGCGCCTACATCAACCTGGACAAAGACCAGTTCGTCATCACCGCGCCCATTCCCGGCTCGCCAGCCGAGAAAGCCGGCATCCTCGCGGGCGATATTATCCTCAAGGTGGGAGACAAGGACGTTAAGGGCCTCACGTTGGACGAGTTGGTGGCGTTAATCCGCGGTCCGCGCGGTTCCAAGGTCAGCCTGACCATATTTCGCACTACAAAACCCGATCCCGTCGTTATCGAGGTGGCCCGCGATATCATCAACCTGCCCAGTGTTATCTCGAAGATGCAGGACGACAACATCGGCTACGTGCGCTTGACTATTTTCGGTGAGAAGAGCAAGACCGAAGTCGCCGACGCCATCAACACGCTAAAGAGGCAAGGCGCAAAAGCGCTTGTGTTCGACCTGCGCGGAAATCCGGGCGGCTATCTGACCACGGCGATCGACGTGGCGGGCCAGTTTATCAAGGATGGCCCGGTCGCTTACGAGCGCGGCAAGGATGGCAACGAGCGCGAGTTTCGCGCGACCGGCAACGGCGCATGGATGGACGGTCCGCTCGTCGTGTTGATCGACAAGGGCAGCGCCAGTGCGTCGGAGATCGTGTCCGGGGCGATTCAAGACCGCAAGCGCGCGATCCTGCTCGGAGACACCAGCTTCGGCAAGGGCTCGGTGCAGGCCGTACACCAGCTCAGCGACAAGTCGTCCGTGCATATCACGATCGCCGAATGGTTGACGCCCAACAAGCGGCAAATCTCCGGCACCGGCCTGACGCCTGACATGTCCATCCCGATGTCAGCCGACGACGTAAAACGTGGTGTGGATACGCAGCTTGAAGCGGCGCTGAAGTATCTTAAGGAGAACAAGTAGATGCGCACCATTTTACGCGTGGCCGCGCTGGCCGTTATGTTCTTTGTGTTCACGACCGGCATGTTTGCCGCCGGGTATGTCGTGCAACAATATATGCCGCGCCCGGCCGTGCCTGCGACAAACGCCTCGGCCACGCCATCCCCCTCCCCTGCCGCCAGCCCGCAAGCGGGACAGGACGATTTCGGCGTTTTCTGGGAAGTCTGGGGTCTGCTGAAAGCCGAGTTCATCGGCAAACTGCCGGATGATAAGCAGATGACCTATGCGGCGATTCAAGGCGTCGTCGATTCGCTGGGCGACTCGCACACGACCTTCACCGACCCTAAACGCGCCGCGCTTCTGGAGTCCGATCTGGCCGGCAGCTTCGAGGGCATTGGCGCCACGGTCGAGCAGAAGAATGGCCAGATCGTGATAGTGGCTCCGTTGAAGGGACGCCCGGCGGAAAAGGCCGGATTGCTGGCCGGCGACATCGTGACAAAGATCGATGGCCAGACTACCGACGGCCTCTCGCTGACCGAGGCGATCCTGCGCATCCGCGGGCCCAAGGGCACCCAGGTCACGCTCACCGTGTTTCGCGCCGGCGCGCGCGACCCGATCGACATCTCAATCACGCGCGCAGCGATTGCGGTGGAGTCCGTCAACACGCGCCAGTTGGACAACGGCATCGCTTACATTCAGTTGACCGAGTTCACCGGGACCGCGTCGAAGGAGATGGACGACGCACTCAAGACCGCGCTGGCCGGCAATCCGAAAGGCATCGTGCTCGACTTGCGCGGCAATCCGGGCGGCTACCTGCAGACGGCGATCGAAATCGCCAGCGAATTCATCTCGAGCGGCGTGATCGTCAGCGAGCGCGACAAAGATGGCAAGACGACGGACCATCGCGCGCTGCCGGGCGGGCGGGCGACCAAGATCCCGATCGTCGTACTTGTGGACAAAGGCTCGGCAAGCGCGTCGGAGATTCTGTCAGGAGCGATTAAAGACAGCAAGCGTGGCGTGCTGGTCGGCGACACGACCTATGGCAAGGGCTCGGTACAGGTATCCAATCGCCTGAGCGACGATTCGCGCTTGACTGTGACTATCCGTCACTGGCTGACGCCCAGCGGGCGTGATATCGACGGGCAGGGCATCGAGCCGGACTTCGCGGTGCCGTTCCCGGAGTCCGACCGCAAAGGCGGGCGCGATCCGCAACTGGATCGCGCCGTAGAGTACCTCACCACCGGCAAGTGAGGTCTCATTCGGCGCACAGCGTATGAGCGAAACAACCAGGGTGCTGGCCAGCAACCGCCACGTCTACCACGACTTCTTCATCGACGAGACATTCGAGGCGGGGCTGGCGCTGACGGGCAGTGAGATCAAGTCGGTGCGCGCCGGACAGATCAACCTCAAGGAGTGTTACGCGACCATCCGTCACGGCGAGGTGTGGTTGATCGGTTCGCATATCGCGCCGTACGAACCGTCGAGTCGTGACAACCACGATCCGCTGCGCGACCGCCGGTTGCTCCTGCACAAGGGAGAGATCGTGCGCCTGGCGGCTAAGATCAAGCAGAAAGGCTTCACGCTGGTGGCCACGCGCGTCTACTTGAAGAAGAACCGCGCCAAGATCGAAATCGGTCTGGCGCGGGGCAAAAAGCAATATGACAAGCGCGATACCATCGCCGCCAGGGATGCCAAGCGGGAGATCGATCGCGCCGTGAAGCAACGCTGAAGCAAACTTCGCCTTATAACTAGGCCCCTTCCCGGCCGGGATCGGCCGCCTCACGAATCGCGACCGGCCGCGCCTCATCCAGCGAACGCGTGGCCGCCACGGCAATCGCCGTCGCCGCGCGCGCATCGAGCGCCGAAACCGCCGGCGCCGATCCGCTTGACACACACGCCACAAAGCTGCGCATCTCGGCCACGTACGCCTCGCCGTATCGCTCCATGAAGTACGGCACGCCGTCGTGCGCAATGTGATTCGCGGTCAGGACAAGTAACGGCGTGTGCTGCAACCGCCCGATCATCAGGCTGCCGCGCGAGCCAATCACCTCGGTGCGAATGTCGTAGCCGTATACGGCGTTGCGGCTCAGGTCGATGTTGCCGATCGCGCCGTTGGCGAACTTTAGGTTGACGACGGCGTTGTCGATGTCGCCCACGTCGGCCAGTTCCGGGTAGACCAGGCAGCCGCCCTCGCTATACACCCGTTCAACCTCGCTGCCCATCAGCCAGCGCGCGCTGTCGAAATCGTGCACTCCCATGTCGGCAATCATGCCGCCGCTGTTCTCCCGCCGCGCAAAGTCCAGGCTGGTGCGCTTGGGGTCCCGCCCCAGCGATTTGATCATTACTGGTTGGCCGATGGTCCCGGCGTCAATGTGCTGCTTTGCCGCCAGATAGGCCGGGTCAAAGCGCCGCATGAGGCCGACCTGCAGGATCACGCCCGCTTGCTGCGCCGCGGCAATGGCCTGGTCGCACTCGGCCAGCGTCATGGCCAACGGCTTCTCGCAGAAGATCGATTTGCGCGCTTGCGCCGCATCCGCAATCACGGCGGCGTGCGTGCCGGTCGGCGTCACGATCACCACGGCGTCAACCTGCGGGTCGTCGAGCATGCGCCGGTAGTCACCCACGGCTGCTGCGCCGAGCGGCACGGCGACCGCCGCCGCGCGCGCGGCGTCCGCATCGGCCACGACAGTCAAACGCGCGCCGGGCACCCGGTGTACCAGGTTCTCGGCATGCACCTGCCCCATGCGGCCGGCGCCGATTAATCCAATGTTAATGGTCATTAGACGGTTCCCATTGCGCCAGAGCGCATGTCAAGGGCCGGTTGGCGCCCCGGCCCTGATGGAATTGGCATGAGATTTGCGGCAGACTCAGGGCTGTGCGGGGGCGAAGCGGTATCCGGCACCGCGTTCGGTGAGTACATACGCGGGGCTCGAGGCGTTTTTCTCGATTTTCTGGCGCAGCCGGCGCACGTGCACGCGCAGCGTGTCTTCGAAGATCTCTTCCATCGGCCATAGCCGGCGCAGCAGGAAATCGTTGGTGACCGTGCGCCCGCCGTTGCGCATGAGTATATACAACAGCTTGGACTCCGTCGGCGTCAGCGTAACGGCGCGCCCGGCAACCAGCGCCAGTTGGTGGGCGAAATCAACTGCCAGGTGGCCGTCAATGTATACCACCGGCTCCAGCGTGTAGCCAAAATCTCCAATGCGCCGCAACACGCGCAACACGCGTGCCACCAGTTCGCGCGGGCTGAACGGCTTGGTCATGTAATCTTCGGCATAACGCTCAATGCCTTTGATCACCACGTCTTCGGAATCCACCGCGGTGAGGATGATGACCGGCAAGTCGCAGAAACGCTGCACGATTCCGCAGAACTCGAAGCCGCTCATCACCGGCATATTCAAGTCAACGATCGCCAGGTGCGGCAGGCCGATTGTATTGATCAGTTCGAGGGCCTTGGGGCCGGAATCCGCCGTCACGGCCTCAAAGCCGGATTGCTCAAACGTCAGCTTGAGCAGATCGACAATGCCGGGCTCGTCGTCGACAACGAGTATGCGTTTGCGTTTAGGCTCGGTGTTGAGCGTATCGGGATTCATAAGTCCGATGGTTGTCCGGATAGAATGGAGTCAATCTGGCTTACGAGGTCGCGCGGGCTGAACGGCTTGGCCACGAAACGAATGTTGACGGATGTCAGTCCGGCGCCGATCTCGTCATCCCAAACGCCGCCCGACGTGACAATGATGGGAGTCTGCGCGACCGAGGGGTCTGCGCCGACGCGCTTCGCCAGGTCAAGACCGCTTACGCCGGGCATCATGACGTCGAGCACAATCAGCGCGGGATGTGTCTCGATGATCGCTTGCCAGGCGGCGTCGCCGTCGGCGGCCGTCACGACCGTGTGACCGCGCCGGCGCAGCGAGTAGGCCAGCAAATCTCGAATGCCCGGCTCGTCGTCAGCCACAACTATGATGGCCATGGTGTGTAGCGCCCCGGCTGTCTAGACCGGCGTGAGCGGGTCTGTAAAGAGGTCTCATTGCCGACTTCCCAACAACACAATAATAGTGTATGTGCGCCGAAAGTCAACTCGGTGTTGTTATTCGAGCCTGCACACACGGACAGAATTCCTTCGCCGGCGTTATCTGTTTTGTAAGGATGATTCGTTAATCTATGAAGAAGTTAATAGACTCTATTCAAAATAGGCATTGGATCGCTTGTGGCGATAGCGTCGTCTGGTCCGGCGAAAGTTATGCAATGCGGTAGCAATACTCATCACCAGGTCTGACAACCCCGCGGCGAAATTGCGAAAGCGATCCTTGG
>JACRMK010000087.1 GCA_016235055.1 Chloroflexota bacterium
CCCTCCCAACTTCGTTGGGAGGGGGTCGGGGGGAGGGCAGCGCCACTTTTTCGGCGGGCCAGCTTGCGTGACAAGCGCCTGAGAGCCAGCGCATCGCAAGCGGCATTGGAAAGTACCCGTACAAAGCCAAATTGAGAATTGCTGGCCCGCATCCAGCGGTGTTGCCCCTGGACTCCGGCGGTGCTCTGCGGCCTCACGCCGCAGAGCGTTAACCGCCCGCTGGCCCGAAGCCAGCGGGCAACGCGCGGGAGTGACGACGTGGACGGCTGAATGGTCATGCGCCAAATCTCGTCCCCAATCTGAAATACACCCCCGTGAATAGGGCATCGGGCAATCACAAATCGAGGAATTGAACATCGGTTGGCCGTCCTGCGAGCGTCGGCACCGTTTACGGTTCACTGTTGAGTGCTCACGGTCCCGCCCTACCCGTTCGGGTAGTCCCGCTTGTGACAATTGTCACAAACAAGACGGGACATCCGTCACTCATCCCGGGATCGCAAATGCATATACTGAAGCATGACGGAATATTCGTATAAACGTATAAGCGCATTAGCGAATTGACACGTGGATTATGGATCGAAAACTTGAATCAGAAATCAACGCCCTGCACGCGCAGGTGTGCGCCGCCCTGGCCGAGCCGAAGCGGATCATGATCCTCTATGTGCTCGCTGACGGGCCGCAGAATGTCACCGACTTGTGCGCGGCGCTCGGCGCGCCGCAGCCGGCGGTCTCGCGGCATCTGAAAGTGTTGCGCGACAGCGGGTTGGTCACGGCGCGCCGCGACGGCATGAACGTCGTGTACACGCTGTCCAACCCGAAAGTTGTCAAGGCGCTCGACCTGCTGCGGCAGGTGCTCCACGAAAACCTGAAGCGCACCGCTTCGTTGCTCTCGGATCGCTCGTAGCGGTTGCGCCTCGTAGTCTCGCCGTTTGCGAAAGGGACCTTGCATGAAGAAGCTGTTGATCCTGGGCGCCGGCACGGCCGGCACCATGGTTGCCAACCGCCTGCGCCGACTGCTCGATACCAGCGAGTGGGCCGTTACGATCGTCGACCAGTTTGAAACGCACTACTACCAGCCGGGCTTCCTGTTCATCCCGTTCGGGATGTACAGCCGCAACGACGTGGTGAAGCCGAAGCGCGACTTCATCCCGGCCGGCGTGGAGTTCATCATGTCGCCGGTCGAGCTGATCGAGCCGGAGCACAACCGCGTCAAGCTCGTCAAGGACGGCCGCTATCTGAATTACGACTTTCTGGTGATCGCCACCGGCACGCGCACGCGCCCGGAGCAGACGCCGGGCCTGATGGAAGACGAGTGGCACAAGTCGATCTACGACTTCTACACCGTCGAGGGGGCCGTCGCGCTGTCGCGCCACCTGCGCAACTGGAAGGGCGGCCGCATGGTGCTGAACATCGTGGAGAACCCGATCAAGTGCCCGGTGGCGCCGCTCGAGTTCATCATGCTGGCCGATTGGTTCTTCCATGAGCACAACATGCGCGACCGTGTTGAATTGATCTACACCACGCCGTTGCCGGGCGCGTTCACCAAGCCGATCGCCTCCAAGCACCTCGGCGACATCCTGGACCAGAAGGGTGTCAAGGTCGTGCCGGAGTTCCAGATCTCGCACGTCGACGCCGCCGCAAAGAAGATCGTGTCATATGACGAGCGCGAGGAGCCATACGACTTGCTCGTCACGATCCCGCTCAACATGGGCGACGACCTGATCGCGCGCTCGGGCATGGGCGACGAGTTGAACTACGTTGCGGTGGACAAGCACACCTTTGTCTCGCCCAAGTACCCGAACGTCTTCGCGCTCGGCGACGCGGCCGCGCTGCCAACCTCGAAGGCCGGTTCCGTCGCACACTTCGCGGTTGACTGCTTCGCGGAGAACTTCCTGCGCTACGCCGACGGGATCGAGATGCTGCCGACGTTCGATGGCCACGCCAACTGTTTCATCGAGTCCGGGTTCGGCAAGGGGCTGCTGATCGACTTCAACTACGAGGTCGAGCCGCTGCCCGGCCGCTACCCGCTGCCGGGAATCGGCCCGTTCACGCTGCTGCAGGAGTCCGAGGCGAATCACTGGGGCAAGATGATGTTCCGCTGGATGTACTGGAACATCCTGCTCAAGGGCCAGGAAATGCCGCTGCCGGCGCGCATGAGCATGGCCGGCAAGTGGAAGTAGGAGGCGGCACTATGGACCCGACCATGGCGGAGTTGAAACAATCGATTGATGCGCTGACGGCGCAGGTGCAATACCTGACCGAGCAGGCGCAGGCCGCGCAGCGCGCGCGGCAGGACCGCGTCGAATTGATGCGCGACATGATGCCGATGGTCAATGACGGTTTCCGTCTGGCCACGGAGCAACTGGAGGAGGTGCAGGAGTACGTCGACCTGGGCGACCTGTTGCGGCTGGCCAAGCGCCTGCTGCGCAACGGTCGCAACCTGGAGGCGATGCTCGACCAGTTGGAAAGCGCGATGGATCTGCTCCAGACGGTTGGCCCGCTGACTGACGACATCTTCGCCCGCTCGGTCGACCTGCTCTCGGAGGCGGAGCGCAAAGGCTACTTTGCCTTCGCGCGTGGCGGGCTGCGCATCGCGGACAACGTCGTGACCTCGTTCAGCGAGGACGATGTGCACAAACTGGGCGACAATGTCGTGCTGATTCTGAATGTCGTCAAAGACATGACCAAACCTGAGATCATGAACTTCGTGCGCAGCACGCTGCTGGTGGCCGAAAAGGAAGTGGACAAGCCGGTCGACATGTCGCTGTTCGGCCTGCTCGGCCAGATGCGCGACCCGGCGGTGCGCCGCGGGCTGGCGCTGACCATGCGTGTGCTGCACGTCGTCGGGATGCAGGCAGAAAGCAAAGCCGCCTGACACGCGACCCAATCATCCGAACACGCAGTAACCCGAAACCGCACAAGGAGTATAGGAAATATGGCGACCAAGATAATTGCCGGCAAGACCGTGCAAGTGAACGATGAAGGCTTCCTCAGCAACCCGTCCGAGTGGACGAAAGAGATCGCGGCCGAGATCGCGAAGGAGGAGGGCGTCGGCGAGTTGACGCCGGCGCACTGGAAAGTGATCGACTTCTGCCGCACCGACGGCATCGCGTCGGGCAAGGCGCCGACGCTGCGCCGCATCACGACGATGGCCGGCGTCACGACTAAAGATATGTTCGCGCTGTTCCCGAAGGGCCCGGCCAAGAAAGTGGCGCGCATCTCTGGTCTCGGCAAACCCGAGGGCTGCGTCTAGCACCGGCATACCAGTCGAATCGAACATTCACGGCGCGCGACGCGCCGCCTACAGGAGAGCACTATGGCTAATAACGGCGATACCCGCAAAGTGGCGTTTATCTGCTCGAAGGGCAGCCTGGACATGGCGTACCCGGCGCTGATCATGGGCTGGGCGGCGCTCGGCAACGGCATCGACGTGACGATCTTCTTCACGTTCTGGGGACTCGACATGATCACCAAGAGTCGCATGAATAACCTTGAGCTCTCGCCGATCGGCAACACAAACATGAAGATGAGCGGCATCGGCATCCCGAACATCGTTTCAGTCCTGCCCGGCATGACGGCGGTGGCGACCGCCATGATGAAGAGCAAGATGACCGCCCTCGAGGTCCCGCCGGTCGGTGAATACCTTCAGATGATGGCGGACGCCGGCGCGAAGATGTATGGCTGCAAGATGACCGTCGACATGAACGGGCTGAAGAAGGAAGACTTTCCAGACTATGTGCTGGATGTGGTGACCGCCGCTGACTTCATGGACATGACGGCTGGCGCACAGATCATCTTCATCTAGCGCGGATTCACGAATAACCTGATACAGCTAGCGGCTGGCAGGGCGAAGCCGAGATTTCTCAGCTGCTGCGCAGCTTCGAAATGACAACACCGCACGCACTGTCATTTCGAAGGCACGCAGTGCCTGAGAAATCTTGCCAGCCGCACAGATCGCGCATCGGTATACTCCAGCAAACGCTCTAGCGCGAATTTTGCCCCCAGGCGGGTGTGATCAAACCCTCCACAGGCTCTCAAAGCCCGGAGGGTTTTCTGTTTTGGACGGTCAATTGTCATCGCAGGCAAAGGGCATTTGCACCTACCCTGCGCGTCCGTTATGCTTTAAGCTGTCAGGGTACGGGCTTGCGCCAGGCGGGTAACCGTGCGTGCAGCCAACCTGGGCGCTGTCTACAGACAGCGTAAGAGGACGGTGGCATGAACAAGAAATCAGCAACGATGAAAGATGCCTTGAGCCGTGAGCCGGTTACACCGGTGGAAAAAGCGTTCGTGGCCGACCGCGCCGGCGACGTGCTGATGTGGGAGCGCCAGCGGTTGGAGGTGCTCTTCGCGCCGAAATCGGTGGCCGTCATTGGGGCGACGGACAAGGCGGGTTCGGTTGGCCGCACGATTATCTACAACTTGATTACCAATCCGTTCGGCGGCACGGTTTATCCCGTCAATCCCAATCATAACGCCGTCCTCGGTGTGAAAGCGTACAAGAGCATCGCCGCCGTGCCCGATCCGGTTGACCTGGCTGTCATCGTCACGCCGGCCACGACCGTGCCGCAGGTCATGGCCGAATGCGTCGATTCGGGCGTCAAGGGCGCGATCATCATCTCCGCCGGCTTCAAGGAGGTGGGGGCGCAGGGCGCCGTGCTGGAGGCGCAGGTGCTGGAGCAGGCGCGGCGCGGCAAGATGCGGGTTATCGGGCCGAACTGTCTCGGCGTGATGCGTCCGTATACCGGCCTCAACGCGACGTTCGCGGCCGGCATGGCGCGGCCCGGCAACGTGGCCTTCATCAGCCAGAGCGGCGCGCTCTGCACCGCTGTGCTGGACTGGTCGTTTCGTGAGAACGTCGGGTTCAGCGCCTTCATTTCAATCGGCTCGATGCTCGACGTCGGCTGGGGCGATCTGATCGACTACCTCGGCGACGACCCGCGCACGCAGAGCATCGTCATTTACATGGAGTCGATCGGCGACGCGCGCGCCTTCATCTCGGCGGCGCGCGAGGTCGCGCTAAACAAGCCAATCATCGTCATCAAGGCCGGGCGCACGGAGGCGGCCGCCCGCGCGGCGGCCTCGCACACCGGCGCGCTGGCCGGCGCTGACGAGGTGCTCGACGCTGCTTTCCGTCGCTGCGGTGTGTTGCGTGTCAACAGCATCAGCGATCTGTTCTACCTGTCCGAAGTGCTGGCCAAGCAGCCGCGCCCGCGCGGCCCGCGCCTGGCGATCCTGACCAATGCCGGCGGCCCCGGCGTGCTCGCGACCGATGCGTTAATCGCCAGCGATGCGCAACTGGCGACCCTGTCGAACGAGACGCTGGCGGCACTCGACGGCATCCTGCCGGCCGCCTGGAGCCGCAACAACCCGGTCGACATCCTGGGCGATGCCGATCCGGCCCGCTACGCCAAGGCGGCCGAAATCGTCGCCAAGGACCTGAACAGCGACGGCCTGCTGGTCGTGCTGACGCCGCAGGCGATGACCCGCCCGACCGAGATCGCCGAGCAGATCAAAGGCTACGCGCACATCCCGGGCAAGCCGATCCTGGCCTCATGGATGGGCGGCGACGACGTCGAAGAAGGCGAGACGATCCTGAACCGCGCCAACATCCCGACGTTCGGATACCCCGATACGGCGGCGCGCATGTTCTCATACATGTGGTCGTATTCGGCCAACCTGCGCACCATGTACGAGACGCCGACGTTTGACGAGACGAGCTTCGCCATCAACCGCGCTGATGCGCATGCGATCATTGAGGGGGTGCGCAAGGCGCAGCGCACGCTGTTGAGCGAATACGAGTCGAAGCAGCTTCTGGTAGCCTACGGCATCCCGACCGTGGTGACGCGGTTAGCCAAAACAGTGGCCGAAGCGGTGACGCAGGCGGACGCGATCGGCTACCCGGTCGTGCTCAAGCTGCATTCGCTGACCGTGACGCATAAGACCGATGTCGGCGGCGTGCGCCTGAATCTGCCCGATGCAGCAGCCGTGCGCGCCGCGTTCGGCGCCATTCAGACCGCGGTCACGCAGGCGGCCGGCGCGGCCGCATTCGAGGGCGTGACGGTCCAGCCGATGGCCGGGGGCGACGCGGACGGCTACGAACTGATCGTTGGCTCCAGCCTTGACGCGCAGTTCGGCCCGGTGCTGCTGTTTGGTGTCGGCGGCCAACTGGTCGAGGTGTTCCGCGACAAGGCGCTGGCGCTGCCGCCGCTCAACACGACCCTGGCGCGGCGCATGATGGAGCACACGCGCATCTACCATGCGCTGCAGGGCGTGCGCGGGCGCAAGCCGGTCGACCTGGCGGCACTGGAGCAACTGCTCGTGCGTTTCAGTCAACTCGTCGTCGAGCAGCGCTGGATCAAGGAGATCGACATTAACCCGCTGCGCGCCTCGGCCGACGGCCTGCTGGCGCTGGACGCGCGCGTGGTGCTGCATCCGCCCGAGCTCTCCACCGATCAGTTGCCGCGGTTGTCCATTCGCCCGTACCCGTTGCAATACATGTCCGAGTGGAAGCTGAAAGACGGCTTGCCCGTCACGATCCGGCCAATCCGCCCGGAAGACGAACCGCTGATCGTCAAGTTCCACTCAACGCTCTCCGAGACAAGCGTCTACATGCGCTATTTCCACGTCATGCAGTTGAGCGCGCGCATTGCGCACGAGCGGCTGACGCGCATCTGCCACATCGACTATGACCGCGAGATGGCGCTGGTCGTGGACCGCAAGGACCCGCAGTCCGGCGAGCACCAGATCCTGGCGGTGGGGCGCCTGAGCAAGGTACACGGCACCAACGACTCGGAGTTCGCCATTCTGGTCAGCGATCCATGGCAGGGGCACGGGCTCGGCACCGAGTTGCTGCGCCGCCTGGTGCAGATCGGCCGCGACGAGAAGCGCGCGCGCATCGTCGCCGACATCCTGTCGGACAACCAGGCGATGCAGAGCGTCTCGAAGAAGCTCGGTTTCAAATTGAAGCGCTCGATCGGCGACCCGTCGTTCCGCGCAGTGCTCGAGTTGGAAGCCAGGGAGAAAGGCGCCGCCGCTTAGGGGCAATACCTCTCAAATAAGATATCGGCTGATAGCCACCATGCTTGATGTGATCTGGGCGACATGCGGGCGGTTCTCGACATCGCCGCGCCAATCCCCTTTTCCTCTCTCCCCCTCCCAGCGAAGCTGGGAGGGGGCTGGGGGGTGGGAAATCTCGCGACGAGCGTTGCACGTCAGCTTGTGCTAGAGCAAAGGGCAACTCCACTTCAAAAGCACAACTGCATTGTCGAGATCCGTGGCCCGCTATTTTAAAGGTATTGCGCTTAGGGGGTCAATCTGTCCCCCCGTTTTGGGGACAACTGTCACTGTCCGATTGGCCGCCGCCCAGCTATGATTTGCTCTAATTACCCGCTTGCGGGTAAAGCGCCCGGTTTGCGCGATCGTGCAGGCGGGCGCCGGTTGACCAGAAGGAGACTGCAACGCACGGGCCGCTGCTCGTCAGGCGGTGATCTATGAATGAACCCAAGCTGATTCTTGTACGGGACTGGATGACGCCCAATCCGGTGACGATCGGGCCGAAGAGCCGGCTGCCGCAGGCGCGCAAACTGATGCTGGAAAAGCGCATCCGGCGCCTGCTTGTCGTGGAGGGCGGGCGGCTGGTCGGTATTGTCACGCGCGGCGACATCCGCGAGGCCCAGCCGCCGGATGCTGAGCAGTTGACCCTGTACGAGTTGAATTTTCACACGACGACGATCACGATCGAAAAGATCATGACGCGCGACCCGCTCAAGGTGTCGCCGGACGCGCCGATCGTCGAAGCGGCGCGCTTGATGCTGGAATACAAGGTCGGCGGCCTGCCGGTCTGCGATGGCGGCAAACTGGTCGGCATCATCACCGATTCCGATCTGTTTCGCATGATCCTGCGCGAGATGAGCCCCAGCCTCGCGGCGGTTTGATTGGTGCATGCAGTAAACCAAAGGGCCTGGCGAGCGCATGCGCTCGCCAGGCCCTTTTTCTTTGCTCTCCCCGGTCAGTCGCCGAAGAATCGCAGCGCGTCGCGCGCGCGCGGCACCAGATTGCGCCAGGTATCGGCCTTGGTCAGCCGCTGGGCCACGCGCCTGGGGCGAAAGTAGAAGCGGCGGTACGCTTCGTGCCACTTGCGCTCCACCAGCGCCGGCTTGAGGTCGCCGATCTCAAAATGCGCGTGGTCGGACTGGATCGCTACGTCGCTCCAGTCTTTCGCAAATAGCGTGCCCTCGCGCTTGACCTGGTCCCACAACTCGGTGCCGGGATAGGGCGCGGCGATCATGAAGTTGGCCAGGTCGGGATCGAGCTCCAGCGCCAGCCGGATCGTCTGCTCCATCGTCTCTTCGTTCTCGCCCGGCATGCCGAAGATGAAGAAGCCCATCGTCTCCAGCTTCGCGGCGCGCGCCCAGCGGAATGCCGCGCGCACCTGCTCGAGCGTCTGGCCCTTCTTCACGACGCGCTTGAGGATCTGCTCGTCGCCGCTCTCGACGCCGAAGCCGACGCGCTTGCAGCCTGCTTTCTTCATCAACTGGAACAGCTCGGCGTCCGCATGGTTCACCTTCATGCCATGCACGGTAATCCACGGCACCTTGTTGAGCCCCATGTCGATCAGCCCGCGGCACAGTGCCTTCGCCCGCTTGAGGTCGAGGTTCCAGATGTCGTCGGTCATGCCGATTTCGGTGGCGTGATACTGCTCGACCAGCATCTTCCACTCCGCCAGCACGTTGTCCACGGCGCGCGGGCGCCAGGTGTTGCCGGTAATCGGTTTGGAGCAATACGTGCACTTGTACGGGCAGCCGCGCGACGTAACGATGGTGTAGGCGCGCGCGTGGCGGTCAAGTCCATCAGTCAGCGGCTGAAGGTTGGTGTAGCGGTCGATCTTAAACAGGTTGTAGGCGGGCAGCGGGATGGCATCGAGGTCGTCGGCCAGCGGGCGCGGCGCGGTGAAGTACAGTTCGCCGCTGGCCTGCCGGAAGACTAACCCGGCGATCGATTTGTATGCACCGTACTGGATCGGATCGCGGCCGGTGCGCTCCAGCGTCTGCATGAACTCGATAATCGTGCGCTCGGCCTCGCCCACGGCCACGAAGTCCACGGTGGGCTTGTGCGCCGATTCGTCGGGCATAAGCGTCAGGTGTGGCCCGCCCATGATCGTCAGCGCGCCATGGGACTTGGCGGTCTCGGCGGCCTTCCATGCTTCGTGAATCAGCGGCGTGGGCGACGAGATGCCGACGATATCGAACGGCTCGCGCGCCAGGCGGGCTTCCAGCGTCTCGGTCTCGACCGAGCCGTCGTAGATGTCGACTTGCGCATAGCCGCCGGCAACCAGTGCGCCGGCCAGGTAGCCGAGCCCGTTGTGGATGTGCGAGCGCGAGTTCCACGCGGGTGTTTCCGGTGAGACGAGAAGTATTCTCATAAAGCTATTATCGTGCAAGATTGTGGAAACCGAAAGTAATGTGCTGTGCGGCCATGGGCGTATGCGGCAGGTTATCCGCCCGATCGTTCAGGCATGGCTCCATACAAAATCACCGGGGCACGCGCAGCGCACGTGCCCCGGTCGATATTCTTGGGTGTGGCTGTCGCTTACTGCACGACGAGCGCCGTCACCATACCGAACATGCCGCGCGCCGATTCGGCGTGGGTCAGGATGTGGCAGTGGAAAGCCCACGGTCCCGCCGCGTTGCAGTCGATGATGACGTCATAGCGCTCGCCCGGGGCGACGTTCAGCACGTCGGCCATGTACGGGGCAGGTAGGGTCGCGCCGTCCTTGGTGATGACCTGCATCCAGAAGCCGTGCAGGTGCATCGGATGGATCAGCATGCCTTCGTTCATGAAGCGGACGCGCACTTTCTCGCCCAGCTTGGCCACGATCGCTCCGGTGCCGGGGAACGACCGCCCATTGATCGTCAGGCCGATGTTCGTGTCGTTCAGGATCATGGTGTAGTCGCTATCGAACTTCGGTTCCTTGCTCTTGTCCTTCGGCTCGATGATGAAGGCACCCAGCAAGCCCTTGGTCACCTGCTCGGCCGCGTTGTGGTGCGAGTGGTACATGTGGCTACCGGTGTTCTTGGCCACGAACTCGTACGTGTATGTTTCGCCCTTTCGGATGACCGTTGGTTGGTTCACGTAGCCAACGCCATCCATTGCATTGGGCACATGCACGCCATGCCAGTGGATCGTGGTACTCTCGGTCATCATGTTCTTGACGATAAACCGGAGTTTGTCGCCTTCGGTCACACGGATTTCCGGACCGGGCACGATGCCGTTGTACGCCTGGGCTTTGAGCTTTTCGCCGGGGCGCGTTTCCCACTCGATATCCTGGCAAGTGATCTCGAAGACCTTCGTGTCGCCGTCCATCTTGAAAGGCATCTTCGGCGGCCAGAAGATCTTGTTGTTGGCGGCCAAGTTCGCGAGATATTCATCAACTACTTTCTTGTGCGCAACATCCATTTCCTCGGGCGTGGGGCCGGACTGCGAGTCGACGGCCGACGGTGTGCCGCCCATACCGCTGTCCACGACCTTCGGGGCCGGCGGTGGGGGGGTGCCCGGGCTGCAAGCCGCCATGCCCAAGCCGAGTCCGGCGATGCCCGCGGCGCTCAAAAACTGCCGGCGATTGAACTTTGGTTCTGTGCTCACTCTGCGTTTTCTCCTTCAGAAGATGGTTTGATGACACCGCGGATGGCGTCCACCAACCGCTCGGATTCAATCCCTTTGTCGAGAATCTGTCGCACACCCATGCGCCGCAATTCCATCTGCATGACGGTGTCGCTGAATGCCGTCAGCACGATCACGGCCATCTGCGGCGCAAGCTGGCTAACCGCCAGCAGACCATGGCCATCAGGCATAATCGGGTCGATCAACAGCACATCGGGTCTGGCCTCGGCGACCAACTCCAGCACACGCTCGCTGGTTGCCGCCTCCCCGACGACTTCGAATCCCGACTCGCGCGCCAGGCGGGCGCGAACCTGCATGCGTACATTCTGATGACCATCGGCCAGCAGAATTCGAATTGGGTGCATAAAGCTATGCCGCATTATACGTAGTCAGCGATACGCATGTAAGTGGCACCTGTCATGCCGAGCATGTGACAAATGTCATAGTTTGAGGCAATGTGCAGACATCGCGGGCACGCTCAACCAGCGCGCGGTACGCAGGATTTCGACACAGAGTTACAAAGGCTCAAGAAAAATCTTGCATTCCGCTCGGTGAGCGCACCGGCACAGCGACTGCGGTCGGGGCGGGACGCGGGCGGGAGCGGGTTGCCGCCCGACTGACCGGAGGATTGGTCGGCACGACAGAGGAAGGCGTGCTGTGAGGGGTGTCGTCGGCGGACAAACACGACACGACACAACGGATGCACCGCGCACGATGAGTCGAGTCAGCGGTGGAACGGCTACTTCGGCGTTTCTTCCATGGTCAGCGGCACGCGGAGGCTCAGCCGCGTGCCGCCGCGCTCACGCAGCTCGACGCGCGCCTCGCCGCCGAGATTGCTGGCACGCTCGCGCATATTGCCTAGCCCGTAACCGCGCTCCTCGTCCAGCCGCACCGGGTTGATGCCCTGCCCGTTGTCGTCCACAGTCATCAGCAGATGGCCGTCGTCGCCGTGCACGCCGATTTCGACCGCCGTGGCGCGCGCGTGCTTGCGGACATTGGAGAGCGCTTCCTGGGCAATGTGAAGTATCTCGACCGTCTGCTCGGCCGACAGCACCGACAGATCGGTGTTGTCAAAGGCGACCGACACATTCAAGAACGAGTTGGCGCGCATATCGCGGGCGAGCTCTTCGAGGCCGCGGCGCAGGTCGCGCCCCTGGAAGCGCTGCGGACGCAATTCGAGAATATAGTTGCGGATGTCGCGGATGACGTCGTTGAGTCCGTGGATGGCCCGCTTGATGCTCTCGCCGGCCTCGGCCGGCTCGTTCCCGGCGCGCAGTTGGGCATCTTCCAGCATCAGGCCGATGGCGTAAATCGACTGGATGATGCCGTCGTGCAGGTCCATGCCGAAGCGCTCACGCTCCTTCATGATTGCCAGTTGCTGGGTCTGGCGGTAGAGCTGCGCGTTTTCGACCGCGATAGCGGCCTGCGTGGCGAACATCTCAACGATCTGCTGGTCGTGGTCGTCAAATACCGTGTACGAATGGCCATCGTCGTGCGCGCCGGCCATCTTGTCCGTCAGATAGAGGTCGCCGATTACACGCCCCTTGGACATGATCGGCACGCCGAGCAGCGAGTGCATTCGCGGATGGTGGGGGGGGAAGCCGCTCGCGCGGGCGTCGCGGCTCAGGTCAGGCAGGCGCAGCGGCTTCGCCTCACGGATGATGACGCCGAGCAGTCCGTGCCCGGTGGGCGGTTGTCCCATCCGGCCGCGCTGCTCGGCTGTGACGCCCGACGTGATGAACTGGTCGATGGTCTCGCCGTCCTCGCTGAGCACGCCCAGCGCCGCGTAGCGGGCATTGACCAATTGCCGGCTCAGATCCACCACGCGCTGGAGCACGGCGGCCAGATCGAGTTCGGTTGTCAGGAACAGTCCGGCTTCATGCAGCGCGCGCAACTGCTCTGTGCGCCGGCGAATTTCCGCCTCGCGCTGCTCGACGACGCGGAAAATGAGCGTCGAGAATACCGCCGCGCCCGTGCCGATGACCACCAGCGCGAAGATGTCGCCGGCCAGTGTGCGCGTTTCATCGAACAACTCGGTGCGCGACACCAGCACGAGCAGCCAGAAGATGACCGGCCCCAGGATGCCGATCCATTTTAGGCGCGAGTTGCTCATGAACGACGTGACATACGCTCCGTGAATTGCGGGACAAATGCCCCATGACAGATACGTATTGCGTCCGCATCAGTCCTTAAGGCGCCGGAATAACGTGTGCTATAATTAGCCGTGTCTGTCTAGCTTTCATTATATTGACAGACCAGACCGAGGTCAACCGTATGAAGATGAAGATCCTGCTGGTGGACGACCATGAGGTCGTGCGGCTGGGCCTGAAGGCCCTGTTGTCGCGCTACCCGGGCTTTCAGGTCGTCGCCGAGGCGGGGAATGCCAGTGAAGCGTTGTCGCGGGTGGATCAGTACCGGCCCGATGTCGTGGTAATGGATATTCGCCTGCCCGGTCGCAGCGGTATCGAAGCGACGCGTGATATCGTTCACAAGTTTCCGGGTACGAAGGTCATCATGCTGACGTCCTATGCCGAGGACGACTTACTGTTCGATGCGATTGCCGCCGGCGCGGCCGGCTATGTGCTCAAGCAGATCGGCTCCGGCGAGTTGGTGCGCGCGCTCGAGACGGTCGGTCGCGGCGAGTCGCTGATCGACCCGACGCTGACGCAGAAGGTCTTCCAGCGCGTGCGCGACGCATCGCGCAAGGCGGAGGATGAGGCGTTTGCCGAGTTGAGCAACCAGGAGCTTAAGATCCTTTCGCTGGTCTCCGAAGGCAAATCCAACAAGGCCATTGCGGAAGCGATTTACCTGAGTGAGAAGACTGTTCGCAACTACGTCTCCTCAATTCTAAGCAAGCTGCATCTCTCGACGCGCGCGGAGGCGGCGGCATACGCCGTGAAGCACCGCGTGCAGGACCATCTGCCCACCGACTAACCGCAGGCGGGGCAGACGGCAAGGCAACTTTAAACGCGCGACGCATTGCATACGTCGCGCGTTCGCATCGGCCGGGGCAACAAAGCGCAAAAGGCTATGGCGCGTTCAGCGAGGCATCATGCGACTGGCACTCCTTTCTGACATACATGGCGATCTGGTCGGGTTACAGGCGGCCCTCGCCTGCATCGACCAGCAGGGCGGCGTCGACGCGGCCTATGCGTTGGGCGACATGGTGGGCGGCGGGACCGACAGCGGCCGCATCCTTGATCTGCTGGTCGCGCGCGGCACGCAGATGGTGCGTGGCAACTGGGAGGAGTTCGTTCTCGACATCGAGGCGTCCATCCACCGGGCCAGCAAGCCGGATTTGGCGCGCCGGATGGTTGCCGAGGCGCGCGCCGGCCTGACGAGCAATCACCTCGCGCTCATGGCGAGCCTGCCGTATGACTTGATTGTCGAGCCGGAGCCGGGACGCCGGGCGTATCTTTGCCATGCGGCGCCGGGCAACCCGCACAGTCCGACCTGCCGCCCCGATGTGCCGGCCGATACGCTGCGCAAGGTGTACGGCGGCGTGGACGCCGACCTGGTCGTGTACGGGCATAATCATGGGCATCATGTGATACCGCTCGACGGCAAATTGCTGGTGAACGTCGCCAGCGTCGGCCTGCGCGACGATGGCTTGACTGCGCTGACCTTTGTCGATTATGCCGGGAACTGGACGGTGCGCCAGTGGCTGGTGCCATGCAAACGCGCGATCAGCAACCAGCAACTAGCGACTAGCAACTAGCGACTAGCGACTAGCGATTAGCAACTAGCGACTAGCGACTAGCGATTAGCAACTAGCGACTAGCGACTAGCGACTAGAAAGCAGGCTGCCGCCCGTGCTGACAGTGTATGGACCGGAGACATGGTTTACACTCGTTCGGGGACATAGGTTACATGGCCAGTGGTGCTGTGCGTGCGTAGATTGAGGCTGCCCAGCGCATGCTGGCAGAAATACACGTGCCACTCGTCCTCCGCCAGCAGACGC
>JACRMK010000088.1 GCA_016235055.1 Chloroflexota bacterium
GCGCAGGGCCGCGCACACCGTACGCTGGCCGCGCGCCAGAATGGTGCCGGTCAGCAGCACCTGCGCGTGTTTCCATACGCGGGCATCGAAATGTACGGCGAACAACGCCAGCAGCGTGTTATAATCGTTTGGCAAGGTAAGGGTTTGACCGGAAATAACTTGCTCACTTTTTTGTGAGTGCCAGTTCGCGGGTGAATGGTGTAGTTGTAGTGCGGGCGAACATGAGGCCGCCCGAAATTGATCTGCGCTTTGTCCCGCACTGTGACCTTGAGACGGGTTTTGTATCTGCGTCTGTCCAAGTGAGCCCGACAACGCAAGCCGGACTCCGTTGTGGTGGTGCGAATGTACTTGAGCACCGTCTCGAAGCTGAGCAGCGGTTGCCCGGCCCAGTTGCGGCTAATCTGGCTGAACAACCGATGTTCGATCGGATTCCATTTGGAAGCGGCGGTTGGATAGTGCGTGACCGTAATGCTCAGACCGAACTCATCGGCCAAGGTTTGGAGCCCAGCTTTCCAGAGCCAGCAGCGATTGCCATTGGCACCCCCGCTGTCGGCTTCGATCAGCAGAGCAGTCGCCCTCGAGTAGTCATGGCGTCCAGCCGCTACCCACCAGGAGCGAATAGCGGCAATGGCGAAGGCCGGTGTTTCATGACTGGTGCCGACCGCGACATAACCCGCATTGCGTGTCGCATCATAGATGCCGTACGGAACTGCTTTGCCGCTCGCATCGCGCGCAAAGTCCGTGGACAACACGTCCAGTGGCTGTTGCCGCCAAGTGCGACCCGCGTTCCGAAACAAGCCGATGAGTTCTTTCTTTTTCGTATCGACGCTAATGACAGGCAGTTGTTGACGTTGGAACCGGCGGCGCTGGCAGGCGATATAGCGCATCTGTTCATCGCGCTGCGGGTCTTGCTTCCGGCTCAAACGCTTGCGATTGACGTGCTGCGTGTAACGTTGGCGTTGCAACAGACGACCGATCGTCGTGCGGCCCACGCGGAACTGGCGACGTAGCTGACAGGTCAGTTTGCGGATCGTCTTGCGGTCCATTTGAGACCGGTGATCGGATCACCTGCCGTCCCATCGACGAGCAAGTCATCGATCGCGCTCAGGATGCCTGGCTGTTTTTTTCGACCGGCGGGCGCCCGCCACCGGCATTGCGAATGGTGTCTTGGCGCTGGCGCGCGGGATGCTCAATTTCGCGCTTCCCGCGCCGAATGGTGTGGCGACTCAGTCCCGTGATGCGCGCCAGCAGTGACAGACTGCGCCGTCCGCGCTGAATCGCCAACAAACCGGCAAAGCGGCGCCGATTGCGTTCATCCAGCGTGAGGAGCACGCGATTGATCGCTCGATGTTGTTCGGCCACTCGGCAGCGCGGATGCTGCTGACAATCCAAGCAACCGCACCGATGGATCCGGCGGCGTTTCACTTTGCGCATCTCGGCTCAACCTCGCCACAACAGAGTTGAGCCAAGCATAACACAAACTGGGCAACTTATTTACGGTCAAAGTCTAAGCCTCGGTCCAAGAATTCTCTCCAGAACTCTTGATCAGCTTACCTTGTGTCATTTCAACGCGCAACAATGGACAAAGTCCAGCTTGGAATCTCGCCTCCTCCCAACGAAGTTGGGAGGAGCTCGGGGGGAGGGCAACGCCGCTTTCTTGTCGAGCCAGCATGCGTAACAAGCACCAGGGGGCCGGTTCAGAGCAAGCCGGCATTGGGAAGTACCCGTCCAAAGCCAAAATGAGAATTGCTGTGCCGTCGAACGGCTGCACAACGCGAATGGCGGTGCTGTGCTACAATGGGACGCGACCCACCTGGGAGGGGGGCATCCATGCGTAAGCATTTCACGCGCCTGTTCCTGGCGCTGCTCGCCGTACTGTTGGTGACCGCGTGCGCGGCCGAGCCGACCCGTTTGCCCGCACCGCCGACGCCCGAGGCGACCGCCGCGTGCCCCGTCACGGCGCCGAACGGCAAGACGCCGCCCGGCGAGCAGCCGTCGGCTGCGCACTACGGTAACGAGGCGCTCGTGACCGTCCTCTGGCCGAATGGCACGGTGCTTGTGCAGGCCGATCAGGTCGAGCGCGATGGTACGCTCGGCATGAAGTTCCCGTGGTGGCGGCTCATGCCCGGAGTGCTGAGCATCGAGGGGCGCCGGCTTGACGCGGTTGCCCCGCCGCTGCGCGCGCAAATCACCGACGGCTATGGCGACCGCGGCTTGCAGGCCACGCGCCTATTCTTTCCCGCGGCGGGTTGCTGGCAGGTCACGGGCAAACTGGGCGACGCTTCGCTCACGTTCGTAACGCGCGTGGTGCGCGCCGCTCCCTGACGAGTCGCCGCGCGCGCCGTTCACGGCGCGACCGGCAGGCGCGCCATGCGGCCCGTCGCGTAGTCGCGGATCAGATCGCGGTCGGAGTCGAACGCCAGCGGGGGCAGCGCGCCGTCTGCCGGAAACCATGCGACCTCGGTGATATCGTCGCCGGCGCGCAGCGCGCCGCCGACCGGTCGCGCCAGCAGATATACCGCGAAGAAGTGAAACGCGGGCGGCATGAACGCCGACTCGGCGTGCACAACCGCTTCGATCTCCACGACCAGCCCGGTCTCCTCGCGCACCTCGCGCCGCGCCGCCTCCAGCAGGTCCTCATCGAACTCGACGTAGCCGCTGGGCGTCGCCCACAAGCCGGCGGACGGCTCGCCGCTGCGCTCGCCGAGCACGACATGGCCTTCATCAGCGACCAGCACGGCGACCACTGGCGCGGGATTGCGGAAGCGGACGAAGCCGCACTGTGGGCATGCAGCGCGCGCCCGTCCGCCGATCTCGCGGCCCTCCAGCGGCGCAGCACAGCGAGGGCAGTAGCGGTAGCCGTCGGGCGCGGCTTGCCGGCGGTAGTCGTAGGTGGCGTATACGCTCTTCATTTGTGATGATCTCGCAAGTGACCGCACGGCTGGCCGTCGCGGTTGGGCGCATGGCGCGTGCCCATGTAAAATCAAGCTCATGATATCACTGGATCGGAGAACGTCATGCGTCGTCTGTTAGCCCCCGTGCTGGTTGTGCTCGGCCTGCTCTTGCTGTGTGGGGCGGGCGCGATCGTCGCCGTGCAAGCCAATGTGCCCGGCATGCTGTTTCCAACGCCGACCCCCACGGTAACCCCGACCGCAACGCCGACGCCGACGTTCACGCCCACGCCCACCAACACGCCAACCCCGACCGCAACTCCCAGCCCGACTCCCACATCGACGCCGACCGCGACGCCGACGCCGCTAAAGCTCACGATCAAGACCGAGCTGTCGTCAACCAAAGTGGGGCAAGGGCGGCCGGTCTTCGTGAAGGTGACGGCCAGCCGCGCGCTGGCATCGGCGTCCGCCACGCTCGACGATCGCACGATCGCGTTGTACCCGGTCAACGGCGTGTACTGGGGCGTGTTCTCTTTCTCGCGTGTGGCGGCGGCTGGGCCGCGCGCCATGGCCGTCAGCGCGCGCGATGCCGGCGGCCAAACGGCGTCCGATCGCGTGGCGCTGGAGGTGACGACCACGCAGTTCCCGTCCACGGAAATTGGCGCGGTGCCCACGGCCTTCGACCCAACCGACTTCGTCAACGAGCGCAATCTGCTGACGCCGATCTGGAACGCCGTGTCGCCGAAGCCGCTGTGGAGCGGCACGTTCCTAAAGCCAGTCAACGCGGTCATTACGTCGCCGTTTGGCGAGTTGCGCATCTGGAAGGACGGCAGCCGCGACTCGCACGAGGGCACCGACATGGACGGCCGGACCGGCGACCCGATCATGGCCGCCGCCGATGGCGTCGTCGTGCTGGCGCAGCCGCTGGTGGTGCGCGGCAACGCCGTTATCCTCGACCACGGGCTTGGCGTGCACTCCGGCTACTACCACATGTCGCAGATACTGGTGAAGAAGGGCGACACGGTCACGAAAGGTCAGGTCATCGGCAAGGTCGGCGCGACCGGCCGCGTGACCGGACCGCACCTGCACTGGGATGTGGTCGTCAACGGCTTCAATGTGGACGGGATGGAGTGGACGCTGAAGGATTACACGGTCAAGTAAGAAATCCCAAATCCCAAGCGCCAAATCCCAACAACCGTCGAGTTGGGTATGTTGATAATCGGCGGATTGAATGGCGAGGCATGGCATGGATGAACTGCTGGAGGTGGTTGTGGGCCGCCTGCTGTCGGCGCGTGGGCTGACGATTGCGACGGCCGAGTCGTGTACGGGCGGGCTGGTCGCCCACCGGCTGACGAATGTCGCGGGGAGCTCGAACTACCTGTTGGGCGGCGCGGTGACGTACTCAAACGGCGTGAAGCAGAACCTGCTTGGCGTGCCGGCCGAGACGCTCGTCACCCACGGCGCGGTGAGCGAGCAAACGGCGCTGGCGATGGCGCAGGGCGCGCGGCGGCTGTTCGGCGTGGATATCGCCGTGTCGACGACCGGCGTGGCCGGGCCGGGCGGCGGCACGCCGCAGAAACCGGTCGGCCTGGTGTTTATCGGCCTCGCCGCCGAAGGCTACGCCACAGTTGAACAGCATGTCTGGCCGCACGACCGCAGCGGCAACAAAGAGGCGTCGGCCGAGGCGGCGCTGGCGCTTGTGCGGCGCTATTTGGAATCCGGCGGTGCTTCGTCTCACGCCGATGAAGTCGACGCCGAGCCAACGCTGGCCGAGGTCGATGTCGCGGCCGATGGCGCCGTGCGCCCGCAGGCGTTCATGTGGCGCGGCGCGCGGCAGAACGTGACGAGCGTCGGCCGCCAGTGGGTGGACGACGCCGGGCGTCACGTGCTCGTGATGACAGCGCGCGGGACATACGAACTGATCGGCGCGCTGGCGTGGCATGTGCGGCCGGTCAGCAGCAACCCGGCGGTGGCATGACGACCGCGCAAGCTCCGCAAACGCTTCGCGCCGCCTGGGCCGTCCGCATGGGCGCGCCGCTTGACGTGTTCGAGCATCCGGGTACCCACGTCAGCATAAGCGCCGAAGTGCGCGCCGATCGGGTTCACCTGTACCGCACGCCCGATGCGTCGCTGATCGTGCTGCCGGAAGGCGCGGCGGGCGACGCGCCGGATGTATTCGCACAAGCGCCCGCGCACGCCGCGACCGCGCGCGACGTGGCTGCGCTGCTGCCGGCGATGCGGCTCGGCGCGCGCTGGCGTGACCGGATCTACGAACTGCCGGCCGCGCAGGCTTCCGGCTTCGATCATGTCAGCATCCATGCGCTCGACGCGAGCGACGCCGATGCGTTTGCGACGTTCGCCAACGCGTGCCCGGAGACCGACCGGCGCGCGGGGCAGGTGAACCTGGACGATCCGCTCGTCATCGGCTGGTGGGAGCGCGAGCGCCTGCTCGGCGCGGCCAGCCTGCTGTATCCGGTCCCGGCCGTGGCCGACATCGGCATCCTGGTGCACCCGCAGGCGCGGCGGCGCGGTATCGCCGTCCATTTGGTGCGGCAGATCGCGTGGCTGGCCGCGCGCATGGGCAAGCTGGTGCAGTACACCGCGCCGGAGCCGAACGTCGCCTCGACGGGTGTGGCGGAGCGCAGCGGCTTTGCACTGGCGCTGCTCGAAGAGGGCTTGCAGACCGATTGGTAGTGCGAACTCCGTAGCTTACTCGCCGCTTATGCCGTCTTAATCCTCCTATCAGCGCAACCGGCTATTGTCTTATCGCCCTGCACGCGCCGGACTGCATAGCCTGGCGCGCCTCGTTCGGGCCATCATCAACACCCGTTGCATCTTTGGAGGAGTTTACGTGACCACACCCAAACCATCGAATCCGGGCCGGCGTCTGCCCTGGGGCGGCCTTCTGATCGGCCTTGTCGTCGGGGCGCTCGGCGTGCTGTTCCTCGTCGTTGCGGTCGGCATGCCGTTCGCGCTGGGGCATCGCAACGATCTGCCGCTCGAGAAGCTGTACGGCGATGCGGCGGTCAGCATCGCGTCGATGCAGGGCGGCAACCAGACCAACCCGGTGGCAAACAACCCGCGCGCGATCGAGAACGGCCGCGTGGCGTACACCGGTTCGTGCGCGACCTGCCACGGCGTGGCCGGCGACGGCAAGGGTATGTTCGGTGAGGGGTTGTACCCGCCGGCCAGCAATCTGCGCGCGCACGACACGCAGGAGAAGAGCGACGCGCAGTTGTTCTGGATCGTCAAGAATGGCCTGTCGTTTGCAGGCATGCCCGGCTTTGCGGCCCAGTATGATGACCAGAACATCTGGGCGCTGGTGGCGTATACACGCAGCCTCGGCAAATCGAACGCGCAAGGCGCGCTGGTCGTGCCGACGCCGACGACCGAGCAACTGGCAAAGGCCGACCCGGCCGGCGACGCGGCGGCGCGCGGCGCGGCGGTCTACTTCGCGCAGGGCTGCCAGTTGTGCCACGGCGCGATTGGCAATGGGCCCGGCGAGCTCGGCCTGCGCGGCGGCAGTCGCGAGGCCCAGCAGGTCGTGCGGCGCGGGCGGCCCGGCATGCCGGCCTACGACGCGAGCCAGATCAGCGACGCGCAGTTGAACGATATGATCCAATACCTGAACACGTTCCCGCGCGGCCGCGGGTAGGGCAGTTGTCCGAGCGCACAAAAAACCGGAGCACGGTCGATTGACCGTGTTCCCTGTTGCTCCAATTTGCATTGGGTCGGCGTCAGAACTATGGTGAAATTGCACGTGTGCGTGTTTGACAACCGTTCGTCGATGCACGTTGCCGAGGGAGGCAAATAATGGTTATCACCGTGCTTGAAGCCCAGGTAGCGCCGGAGCAATGGACGACCCTGGAGCAGACCTACAAGGACGCCGTGAAGGCGCTTGACCCGGGATTGGTGCAGACGTTCCTGCTGCACAACCTGAAGAACGCGAACACCTGGCAGATCGTGACGGTCTGGGAGAGCCGCGAGGCACTCGACGCGATGCGCAACTCCGGCCAGACGCCGCGCGGCGTGCTGATCTTCCGCGCGGCCGGCGCGGAGCCGGCGCTCAGTGTCTTTGTGGTGCCGGCGCACAGCGGGTAATGCGAGCAGGCGGCGCAAAACACAACACCGCACCGGTCGTGGAGACTGACGCAGTGCGGGATAAGCTCCGCCTTGCTGGTGTCATGCTGAGCGCGAAGGTCCTATTCTCAGCCTATTGCTGGCTTTGCGCGCGAAGCATCTGAAGCGCTTGAGTCTAAAGCGTTTCTCGGAATGATCTGATACGGCACCTATGAGCGTCATTGCGAGCCCCCGCAGGGGGCGAAGCAATCTCAGTTTCTGGCGCGTCGGGATTGCTTCGTCGGCTTCGCCTCCTCGCAATGACAGGTCGCGTATCGGTTGTTTCTGGAAAACGCTCGAGAGCATTTTGCAGAAACATCGGGCACGCCATGCGGTTCGCCGGGTAGGGGCAGGTCTTTGACCTAATTGTCATA
>JACRMK010000089.1 GCA_016235055.1 Chloroflexota bacterium
AACGCGCACGGCCCCAGCGCCATTCGCTGCGCGCCGAGTTGCAGGCGTTGCTCGCCCAGCAACCGCCACCCACGCCAGCACTCGATTCTGCCTCTTGACATTTTTGCCATGACCCTAACCTATGACCAATAGGGCAAGCCCGGCCCCTACAACAATCGTCATTCAGCGCCGCATACCCGGTGCGGAACTGGGCGTTCTCGCAATGGCAATTTGCGTAGCGGTTGTCTCTGCTGTCTCTGCAACCCGCTCTAGGAGCGGGTCTTCTTGTTCAATTCGACCTTTGCGATCGACTCGCGATGCACCTCGTCCGGGCCGTCGGCCAGACGCAGCGTGCGCGCGCCTGCCCAGGCAGCCGCCAGGAAGAAGTCGTCGCAGACACCGGCGCCGCCGTGCGCTTGGATCGCCCGGTCGAGCACGCGCAGCGCCGTGTTCGGCGCGACCACCTTGATCATCGCAATCTCGGCGCGGGCCGCGCGGTTGCCAACCGTGTCCATCATGTACGCGGCTTTCAGCACAAGCAGGCGCGCTTGCTCAAGCTCCATGCGCGACTCGGCGATGTCGTGCCGGATGGTGCCCATGTCGGCCAGCGGGCGTCCGAAAGCGACGCGCGACTTGACGCGCACGCACATCGCCTCCACTGCGCGCTCCGCCAGACCGAGCACGCGCATGCAGTGATGGATGCGTCCAGGGCCCAGACGCCCCTGTGCAATCTCGAAGCCGCGCCCCTCGCCCAAGAGAATGTACGACGCCGGCACATGCACGTCTGTGAACGACACTTCGCCGTGGCCGTGCGGCGCTTCCTCATACCCGAAGACGTTCAGCATCCGCTCAACTTTCACACCCGGCGCGTCCATCGGCACCAGGATCATCGACTGCTGGGCGTGCCGGGGCGCATCGGGGTTGGTCTTGCCCATAAAGATAGCGATCTTGCAGCGCGGGTCGCCGGCGCCCGATGTCCACCACTTCAGACCATTGACAACGTACTCGTCGCCTTCGCGGCGGATGCTTGCCTGAATGTTGGTTGCGTCCGACGACGCCACCTCCGGTTCGGTCATCGCAAAGCAGGAGCGAATCTCCCCGGCCAGCAGCGGCTTCAGCCAGCGTGCCTTCTGCTCTGCCGTGCCGTAGCGCTCCAGCACCTCCATGTTGCCGGTGTCCGGCGCGGAGCAGTTGAACACCTCCGGCGCGATCGGCGAACGACCCATGATCTCGCACAGTGGCGCATACTCGAGGTTGGTCAATCCGGCGCCGACTTCGCTCTCCGGCAGAAACAGATTCCAGAGACCGGCCGCCTTCGCCTTCGACTTGAGATCTTCGATGACCGGCACCGGCGTCCAGCGCACATCCGAGCGGGCATGCGCGTAGTACTTGTGCTCGTTCGGGTAGATATGCTCGTCCATGAAGGCAAGCAGTCGTTCCTGCAGACCCTTCACACGCGGCGAATAGTCAAATTCCATTCCGGTCTCCTTTTCACGGCCAGCCGTGAAGTATAATCACAGCAAATGGGTCGTCAGGCGCTCCGCGCCGTCCGGCGTAATCAGAAACGCATCTTCGAGCCGCACGCCGGTTTCACCCGGGTAGTAGGCGCCCGGTTCGAGCATGATGACCATGCCGGCCGCCAGCGTTTCCTCGCAGTAGGGTACGATCCGGGGCGACTCGTGGCCGGACACGCCAACGCCATGCCCGGTATGGTGCGGGTAGACCGGCTGGCCGGCGCGCACCATGAACGCGCGCAACTCACGGTCGATATCACGGGCGACCGCGCCCGGTTTCAGAAGCGTCGCCCCGTAGGCCAGCGCCGCGGCGGCGATCGCGCGCAGTTCGGACTGCCGCGCGGTCGGGTGCGCCGGGTAATACGTGTTGCACGAATCCGACCAGTAACCGTGCCGGATCGTGCTCAGATCGACAATCAGCGAATCGCCCGGCCGAATGACATAGTCAAGCGGCCAGCCGCCGATATTGGCTTGGCGGTATCCGACAACGCAGTCATTGCCCAGCGGCACACGGCAGCCGGTGGCGCTGTCGATCGCGGCATGGATGGCGGCCCAGACATCAATCTCGCGCGCGCCGGCGCGGGTCGCTTCGGCCGCGGCACGGTGACCGATATCGGTCAACCGGAAGTTCTCGCGTAGCTTGGCGATTTCCTCGGCGGTCTTGATGCAGCGCAGCGGCTTCAGCCAGTCGGTCGCATCAATCGGTGCGCGGACCGGCGGACCGACGCGCAGCACGTCCAGCACGGCGGCCGTCACCGCCATTATTTCGACCGCGACGTTGCGGCTGGCGTTGCCCCAGAGACCGCTCAGGACGTCGAGCAGGCCCCGCAGCCCTTCGATGGGCTGCTCGATCGTATAGCCGAGATAGGATGCGACGGCGCCATCGGGCTCGCGGCCGAATGGGCTGGCTGCTTCGGCCAGCGCATCGACGACGACGAGCGTGAAGCGGCCGTCGGCATACCAGACGAGCGGCAGCGCGCCGGCAAACAGGTTCGGGCCAAGCTCGATCGACGCAACGAAGCCGGTCAGCCAGGTTACGGAATGCGGGTCGGCAAACAACGCCGCATCGACGCCCCGCTCGCGCAGCAGTTGTCTCGTTTGATCGCGCTGGAATTGATGCATCGAAAATGGCTCCTATCGGTCCGGCCTCTATGGCCGGTGCAAATCATCACTGTTGCGAGGACACTATGAGCATGTCGCCAACCACGCGTCAGCAGCCATCCACCAGCCGGCTGGCCGGCAAAGTTGCGCTCGTCACTGGCGCCGCGCGCGGTATCGGTCGCGGTATTGCCGTCTGCTTCGCCGAGGAAGGCGCGGACGTCATCGTAAACGATCTGCCGGCCGGCGGCGATCACGACGGCGGCCAGGATACAGCCCGCGAGATCGCCGCGCTGGGTCGCCAGGCGCACGTTGTGTCGGCAGACATATCCGACCGCGGCGCCATCGCCGAGCTGTTCGCCTCGGGAGTCAATCGCTTCGGCGGGCTGGATGTCGTCGTCGCCAATGCCGCTTACTCCGATCGCGAACTGGTCGTCGACGCGCGCTGGGAAAGCGTTTGGCGAACGCTGGAAGTGACACAGCTCGGCGTGTTCCATACGTGCCAGGCCGCTGCCCAACAGATGGTGAAACAAGGGCGCGGCGGCAAGATCATCATCATCGGTTCGCTGCTATCCGAAGTGCCGTCCCCCACCAGCGCCGCGTACAACATGGCCAAGGCCGCCGTCAACCACCTGGGCCGCACGCTGGCGAACGAACTGGCGCCGCACCGCATCAACGTCAACGTGATCAACCCCGGCTACATCGACACGCCCGGCGAGCGAAAGTTCGCGACCGACGAAGAGATCCGGCGCTCCGGCAGCCGCATCCCGTGGGGCCGCCTCGGCCTGCCGCGCGACATCGGCCGCGCCGCCGTCTATCTGGCCAGCGACGATGCCGACTACGTCACGGGCACGAGCCTGTTGGTCGATGGCGGCTATAAAATCGGGATGAAACTCCCGCCGGCGGTCTAGCGGCAACGGTTAGCGCTTGCCGGTGTCACGTTGTGCGGCGGACTCGGACGCCCGCAACGGCGCAACCAACCGGCCGCGCGCCTCCGATGTCCCGACTGTCAATTTGCGCCCGCCGGCCTCGAAAATTGGATCGCGGCGCAAGCCGGAGCGATGCAGGCGGAACGACAGCGCCGTGCCAAGCACACCAAGCCCATACGTAACGCTGCGACGAAAATTAATCGACGATGCTTCGGGCATATAGCGCGTGGGGCACGACACCTCGCCAATGCGGAAGTTGAAGAACACGGCCTGCGCCAGCATTTGGTTGTCGAACACAAAGTCATCGGAGTTTTCGTACAGGGGCAGTGTTTCAAGCACCCGGCGCGAGAACGCCCGGTAGCCGGTGTGATACTCCGACAGCTTCATTTGTAGCAGGATATTCTCTGCGGCCGTCAAGAACCGGTTCGACACGTACTTCCACCACGGCATGCCGCCCTTCAGCGCGCCGCGGCCGAGAATGCGCGAGCCGAGCACGACGTCGAACTCGTTGGAAGCGATCATCCAGGCCAGCGCGCCACAGAGCTTTGGCGAGTACTGGTAGTCGGGGTGCACCATGACGACGATGTCGGCTCCGCGCTCCAATGCGGCGGTGTAGCAGGTCTTCTGGTTGCCGCCGTAGCCGGTATTGCGGTCGTGCCGGATGACGGTCACACCAAGCGCGCGCGCCTGCTCGACCGTGTCGTCGCGGCTGGCATCGTCCACGAGGATCACTTCATCGACGATTTCCAGCGGCAATTCGCCGTACGACCGCGCCAGCGTCTGCGCCGCGTTGTACGCCGGCATCACCACGACGAGGCGCTGCCCGTTAATCATGCGTGTATTCAACAAAATCGGCGAAGGCATTACGCATTGCGGTTTTCCGATGCTCTGTCGTCGCCTTTCGTCCACAGCATGTGATCAAGTGTGCCACGGGTGACAATATATCACAGACAACATCGCGCCGCAACCCAGTGTGCTAAAATTACGGGCAATTCTGATCTCCGGGAGGAACTATGGCGAAGAAGTGCGGCCATCTGGATCAAATACAGAAGGTCAAGCGTCGTACGAACGGGTGCGAGGAGTGCGAGAAAATTGGCGACGATTGGGTGCACCTGCGCCAGTGCATGATCTGCGGCAAGGTTGGTTGCTGCGACGACTCAAAGAACAAGCACGCCACCCGGCATTTCCACGAAATCGGGCACCCGATCATCCGGTCGCTGGAACCGGGCGAGGAGCACGACTACTGGTGCTACGTGGACGAGTTGATGTTCAGGTTCAAGTGAACTAGAGCGTTTTTCGGAATGATCTGATACGGCGCCGATGAGCGTCATTGCGAGCCCCCGCAGGGGGCGAAGCAATCTCAGTTTCTGGCGTGTCGAGATTGCTTCGTCGGCTTCGCCTCCTCGCAATGACAATTTGCGTATCGGTTGTTTCTGGAAACCGCTATAAAGAGATCGGCCCGGGGTGGTCTCCGGGCCGATCTCGTTTGTGTCTACCCTTGTGGTTTGGCCAGTTGCGCGCGGTCAAACCGCACTGGCAGCCACACCTGAAAGCGGGTGCAGCCGGGCTCCGAAAACAGCTTGATCTGGCCGTGATGCTTGTGCACGACGATGTTGTATGTGATGTGCAGCCCGAGGCCGGTACCGATGCCGGGCGACTTGGTCGTGAAGAACGGCTCGTAGATCCGGTCGCGAATCTCCTCGGGGATGCCCGGCCCGTTATCCTGGATTTCAACGACGACGTGCTCATCTTGAGTGAATGTGCGCACGACCAGTTCTGCCGGCTTGCCTTGTTCCAGTTGCGGCTTCAGCGCATCCAGGGCGTTGTCCATGATATTGGTCCAGACCTGGTTCAACTCGCTGCCGAGCGCCTCAATACGCGGCAGGTCCACCGCGTACTCTTTCTTGATCGTGACACCCTGTTTGATCTTGTGCCGCAGTATGACGAGCGTGTTCTCCAGCCCTTCCTGGACGTTGACCTCCTGCACCGGCGCTTGATCCAGGTAGGAGTATGTCTTGACCGCCTTCACGATCTCCGAGATACGCTCGGCGCTCTTGGACACTTCGTCCAGCAGCAGGTAGACCGACGTGCCGGCGTTCAGCCAACGGATGATGGCCGGCAACTGCGCGGCGTCGAAGTTGTCGCAGATCGGCTTGAGGTTGTCGGGCGTCCAGCCAACCGTAACCAGGTTGGCCGTCAGGTCCCAGGCATCCTCGACGCCGCACGCCTCCAGCCACTCCTGGAGCGCCGACTCGCGGTCGCTGCGCTCCAGCGGCGACATAGTCCAGTCCGGCGCGGCGCGGTGTGCGATCGCGTCGCGCAGGTCGTTGACCACCTGCGACTGCGTTGCGTTCAGGTTCAGCGCCCCCACCTGGTTGGCCTCGGCTAGCCAGGTCGTCAAGGCCGAGCGCATCTGGTCCGCGCTGCGCTTGGCTGCGGCGGCAGGATTGTTGAGCTCGTGGGCCACCCCCGCGGCCAGCGTGCCCAGCCCGGCCATCTTCTCGCTCTGGCGCAGCAGCGCTTCGTTGCTGCGAATGCGCTGCGTCATGGTGTGCAGGATCGCCAGGGCGGCCGACGCACTGGTCGTCAACAGCTTCTGCATCGAATCGTGGTCCACCATGAGAGCGCGTGTCGGTTTGAGCGCGCGCACCGATGCGCCGCGCGGCGCCCGGTCCAGCAGCGCCATCTCGCCGATCACCTCGCCGCGGCCGCGCACCGCCAGCACCACCTCTTGCCCGTCCAGGCGCTTCGTCACCTGGAACTCACCGTCGAGAATCACATACAGCGCGCCGCCCGGGTCGCCCTCGTGCATTAGATATTCTTCGGGTACGAGTACAAGCTCGCTGCTCATGGCGCACAGCCGCGCGAGATCGTCCGGGGGCAATCCCTTGAACAGTTCCAGTTGCCGCAGGAAGTCGATGTTGCTCATAGCGTCTTGATGTACTGCCAGTAGAGCGCCACGGCGATCGCGCCCTCGCCGGTGGCCGACGAGACGCGCGGGTTAGTGCCGGCGCGCACATCGCCTGCCGCGAAGATGCCGGGCACGCTGGTCTCCAGCATGAGCGGGTCGCGGTCAGGCGTCCATCCCTTGGGCCGCTTGCCGTCCACCAGCAAATCGCGGCCGGTCAGGATGAAGCCCTTGCTGTTGCACTGGACGATGTCACGCACCATGTGGCTCTGTGGCTGCGCGCCGATGAATACGAACATGGCGGCCGATGGCATCGTGGAAGACGCGCCGGTTGCCCGATTGGCCAGCACCGCATCTTCGAGTTTCTCGCGGCCGTGCACCTCGGTCGTCTCGGTGTTGTAGAGGATCTCAACTTTGGGATTGGCGACGAGTAGATCCACCAGATATTGCGACGCCGACAATTCGGGCCCCCGGATCAGCATCGTCACCTTGCTGGCAAAGCGAGTGAGGAACAGCGCGCCCTGCGACGCCGAGTTCGCGCCGCCAACGACCAGCACCGGCTGGTCGCGATAGTACATCGCCTCCGTGTGCGCCGCGCCATAGTAGATACCGGCGCCCGTCAGCGGAGCGGCGCCGGGCACATCGAGTATATTGAACGACGCGCCGGTGGCAATGAGAAGGAACTGCGCGCTCATCTCGCGGCCGTCCTTGAGCGTCACGACGCGGTACTTGTTTTCGGCGCGCACCGAGGCGACCTCGCAGGCCGACAGAATCTCGGCGCCGAACCGTTTGGCTTGTGCCACGGCGCGCCGCGTCAACTCGCCGCCCGAAAGTCCGTTCGGGAAGCCGAGGTAGTTTTCGATCTTGGGGCTTGTGCCCGCCTGTCCGCCCGGCGCATCGCGCTCCAGTACCAGCGTGCGCAGGCCCTCCGATGCCGCATACACGGACGCGGCAAGCCCGGCCGGCCCGGCGCCAATGATGATCATGTCATAGAACGGCCGGGTTGGCTCGTGCTGAATGCCGATCTTGGCCGCCAGCGCGGGCAGTGTTGGCTGCACCAGCACCGAACCATCCGGGAAGAACAACGTCGGAACGCTGAACTTGCCGCCGGCGGCCTGCTCGACCATTCCGCGCGCCTTGCCGTCCGTGTCCACGTCCAGCCACTGGTACGGGATCTGATGCCGGGATAGGAAGTCTTTGACAGTGTGCGATTCAGGCGAATAGAGCGTGCCCGCCATGCGGATGCCGTCGTACGGCAGATGCCCTTCAGCCTTCCATTCCTCCAACAGGTCATCCAGCACCGGATAGAGGTGCTCCTGGGGCGGGTCCCACGGCTTCATCAGGTAGTAGTCGAGCCCGACCTGATTAATCGACGAAATCGCCGCTTCCGTGTCGGCATACGCGGTGAGGAGCACTTTGCGCGCGTCGGGGAAGATGGCGCGCGCCTCCGCGAGAAACTGTGTGCCGCTCATCACCGGCATGCGCTGGTCGGTAAGGAACAGCGCGACGACGTCGCCGCGCTGCTGCAACTGCTTGAGCGCCTCGAGCGCGGCGGCACCGGAGTCAGCCTTGACAATGCGGTAGTCGCGGCCGTACTTCTGGCGCAGGTCGCGCTCGATCGCATTGAGCACGGCGTGATCGTCGTCAACGGCAATAATGGCTGGCTTGGCCATGTGGATTCCCCCCTCCATGTCTGGAAAAGCGTTGCGGTGCTCCCGGCACCGTGACGTATATTAGACTCTATTCAAAATAAGGTATCCTACTATGCATGTTGAGTTACGAGACGCTCAAAAGGAACCCTAAAGATTTTCTGACACTGACCGGGCTAACGCGTCGCGAGTTTGATGAACTCGTGGTTGTTTTTGCGTTGTG